>DASYZF010000096.1:0-6881 GCA_035946515.1 Gammaproteobacteria bacterium
GGGCGATCTGCGACCTGGCGGACCGCTACGACGCGCTGGTGATGGTCGATGACTCACATGCGACGGGGTTCATGGGCCCGGGAGGCCGGGGCACGCCGGAGCACTGCGGCGTGGCGTCCCGCATCGACATCCTGACCGGAACGCTCGGGAAAGCACTGGGCGGCGCGAGCGGCGGCTTCATCGCCTCGCGTAAGGAAGTCGTCGAGTGGCTGCGGCAGCGCTCGCGACCCTATCTCCTCTCCAACAGCATCCCGCCGGTCGTCGCCGCGACGGGACTGCGGGTCATCGATCTGCTCGAGCACTCGCCCCAGCTGCGCACCCAGCTGCACGAGAATGCCCGGTACTTTCGCGCGGGCATGACGAAGCTCGGCTTCGACTTGAAGCCCGGCGAGCATCCCATCATCCCGGTGATGCTGGGCGACGCCGCCCTCGCCGGCCGCATGGCGGACCGCCTGTTGGAGCGCGGCGTGTACGTGATCGGGTTCTCCTATCCCGTAGTGCCCAAGGGCCAGGCACGCATTCGCACACAGATGTCGGCGGCGCTCACCCGCGAGCAGCTCGACGAGGCCCTGGAAGCCTTCGGTGCCGTAGGCAAAGAACTCGGAGTGATTCGGTGAAAGCACTAGTCAAGAAAGAAGCGGCGCCCGGCATCTGGATGGAGGATGTGCCGGAGCCCAAGGTCGGCCACAACGACGTGCTGATCGAGATCGGCAAGACCGCGATCTGCGGCACCGACATGCACATCTACAACTGGGACGCGTGGGCGCGGAAAACCATTCCCGTTCCGATGGCGGTCGGACACGAGTACTCCGGACGCATCGTCGATGTGGGATCGGAGGTCCGCGGGCTCAAGACCGGTGATCGCGTCTCGGGCGAGGGGCACATCACGTGCGGGTACTGCCGCAATTGCCGCGCCGGCCGCCGGCACCTCTGCCGCAACACCGTGGGTGTGGGCGTGAACCGCCCTGGCTGCTTCGCGGAATACCTCGCCATCCCCGCGATCAACGCCTTCCCGCTCCCGGACGACATCTCCGACGACATCGCCGCCTTCCTGGACCCGCTCGGCAACGCCACCCACACGGCGCTGTCATTCGACCTGGTCGGCGAGGACGTGCTCATCACCGGCGCCGGACCCATCGGCTGCATGGCGGCGGCCATCGCCAAGCACGTGGGCGCGCGCCACGTGGTGATCACCGACGTGAACGACTACCGCCTGGAGCTCGCACGGAAACTCGGCGCCACCCGCAGCGTGAACGTGCAGAACCGGAAGCTGCAGGGCGTGATGGAAGAGCTCGGCATGAAGGAAGGTTTCGACGTGGGCCTGGAGATGTCCGGCAGCGCCCAGGCCTTCCGCCAGATGATCGATGCCATGAACCACGGCGGCAAGATCGCGCTGCTCGGCATCCTGCCGCCGGACGCCGCCATCGAATGGAACAAGGTGATCTTCAAGGGCCTGTTCCTGAAGGGCATCTACGGCCGTGAGATGTTCGAGACCTGGTACAAGATGGTGAGCATGCTGCAGAGCGGCCTCGACATCAGCCCGGTGCTGACGCACCACTACAAGATCAACGACTTCCAGCAGGGCTTCGACATCATGCGCTCAGGAAAATCCGGCAAGGTCGTGCTCGACTGGAACTGAGCCTCCGGGAGTGAGGCGAGGGCAGGCTGCCCTGCCCTCGCCGGAGCGCCCTGCTTTCAACCCCCGGCCGGCACGGGAATCGCCATGAACGCCTTGATCACGCCGCTCGCCGGGTCGTAGGCCTGACCCGTGATTACGCCCTCGTCGTTGATGTCCTGGGCATCGGTCAGGAACAGGGTGGTGCCGGGCAGCGTCAGGCTGTTGAGATTCTGCAGCTTGCCGTCCTCATAGAGGAACGCCTGGCCGTAAGGCGTGGAGCCCAGGGAGATCCCCACGACCTGGCCATGGTTATTCACGCCCAGGGACTCGCTCAAGGCGTCTCCCGGCAGCACGCCCAGGTTGCATGTGCCGGTGATTTTCATGCCATTGCAGTCGAAGGGCTTCGCGGACCAGAGAAAGGCCTGGAAGTTCGGTGCCAGTACGCCGTCACCGGGCATGTCCGAGAAACCCACCACCTCACCCACATCGTTGATGTCCATGGGTGTGTTCCAATAGCCGCCGCCCAGGGTGGGGATGGTGGTTAGTATCTTGCCGTCCTGCCAAATGACCATGTGCTCGGCGGTGTCGGCGCCTACGGCACCGCCGCAGACACCGGAGATGCCCACCACCTCACCTGCCTGGTTGATGGCCGTGGCCGCGCCGTCTCGATCTGTGCCGTAAGCAGGCAGAGCCGCAGCCTGATAACGGCCGTCCTTCCAGGTCCACATGACCGCCTCGAACTGCAGCACCTGGTTATTGCGGGTGCAGGTGGGGTCCCGGACGGTATCCTCGGCCCAGCCGACGATCTGGCGGGCATTGTTGATGCCGGTCGCGAAGCCATTGTCACCACCCAGGGTGGGTAGCGGCCACATCCTGCCGTCTTCCCAGACGAACCCGACGCAGATATGGCCATCCGCGGGAGCCGAATAGAAGATTGCCGCCGCACAACTCCACTGCTCCCCCCGAGGCTGCATCTTGGCGGTCTCGGATATGCCGGCGATCACGCCGTTGTTATTGCGATTGGGCCAGGCCACGGCACTGTTGGGGCCACCGAGTGTACCCAGGTCGAGGGGAAAACCGTATAGCCAAAGCTCGGCGTGGATGTTCGTACTGCCGGGCAGATCCGCCTCGCCGGCGACCCAACCCAGATCGTTGATGCTGTTGCCGAGATTGCCTATCCCAAACGGCACGCCGGTGCCGCCGAGCGGGTTGCCAAGGTCGATGATCCGGTAACGTACAGTATCTGCATTCGCATTCCCGGCGAGTGGCGCGATGAGCAAGAGACTGAGACATGCGATGAAAGTCTTCATGATGTCCTCCTTTTGGAGCGGCAAGGCGCCGCGTGCGGCGTGCTGGTGTTCAGCCACGGCGCGTCCCGACTATAGGAGCCGCAGCACCGATTACCGGCAAGATTCGGACGCGGCCGTATCCGATGCATCGCACCCGCGCGTGCCCAAATTACATAAACAGCGTGCGGATGCCGCTACCCGTACTACGGCGCTTGCGGAGCGGTGGGATGGTTGCGGGCCTTTGTCGCCGCTGCGGCACTACCCATGGGTGGCGTGCCGGCGGGCGGCATCGGTGGCGATGAGACATATGCGTCCCAGCATAGGCGGCAAAAACCCGCCAGCGACAAGCACATCGGCGTCCGAAAGCTGCCGGCGCAGAGTGTCATGACTGTCCGCCTGTGCGCGGCACTGCAAGACTCGGGAAACAGGAATAAAATCCGGGTCCCGAGGGTCTCAAATCAATGCCCAGCAACCCTTAAGGAGTCCACATGAAGCGTTACGCGTTGTACCTGCCTGCCCTGCTCGCGCTCCTGGCGCTGCCGGCCTATGCCGCGCTGCCGGTGGGCAGCAAGGCCCCGATGTTCACGGCCCAGGCTACCCTCGGCGGCAAGGAATTCACGTTCAAGCTGGCGGACGCCCTCAAGAAAGGGCCGGTGGTGGTGTACTTCTACCCGGAGGCGTTCACCAAGGGCTGCACCATCGAAGCCCATGACTTCGCCGCCGCCATGGACAAGTACCAGGCGCTCGGCGCCACCGTCATCGGCGTCTCCCACGACCAGATCGACAAGCTCAACAAGTTCTCCGTGAGCGAATGCCAGAGCAAATTCCCCGTGGCGGTGGACAGCTCGCAGGTGGTCATGAAATCCTACGACGCGATCCTGCCGCAGAACGCCAAGTACGCCAACCGCACGTCCTACGTGATCGCGCCGGACGACACCATCCTCTACACCTACACCGACTTGAACCCTGACCAGCACGTGGCCAACACCTTGGCAGCGCTCCAGGATTGGAAGAGCAAACAGCAGGCCAAGTGAACCCGCGCCGGAGCGTCACCCGCAAATCGAAAAGCCCGGGAGTGCATGCACTCCCGGGCTTCGCGTTTCCAGAGACTCACCAGTTGCCGTCGTTCGAGGGCGGTGGGGGTGGAGGCGGGGCCCCCGTGGGCGCCGGGGCCGAGTTCGCGGCCGGCGGCGTGGCCGGCACCTGCTCCCAACCCACCGGACACTGGGTCACGTAGGGATAGTAGTTCTGGGCCGAGGCGCAGTAGTACCAGTAGGCCGGTGCCGGCGCCGGGGGTGCCGCCGGCGCTGCCTCGACCGGCTGGGCCGGAGTCTGCTCCACGATCACCGTGGAGGGCACGTAGGGATCGGGATAAGGGTATGCGGGTGCATTGAAGAACACCCAGGCACCGCCCACCACCCACCACCAGCCGAAGTGGTTGTCGTGCCAATCGTGGATCCAGCGCCCGCCGCGCCAGGCGTCGAAATCGTGGTCGTGGAAATGGCGGATGTCGCCGTGCCCCCACACCACGCCGCGCGCGTCCTCGTGATGGGTGGTGAACACCTTGACCCCGACCGCGGTGTGGTGATGGTCGTCGGCCAGGACAGCGCTGCTGAGCACGGCGGCCAGGGCGAAGACCAGGACCTTGGGGGCTTGCTTCAGGATCTTCATGGCTGGTACCTCCGACGGACAGTGGAATCCCATGTCTCGCAATGTATACAACGGCATGTTACCGGAGCTGTTGACGTGATGTCCCGGCGCCGATTGCGACGAAATGTAACGGCCCGACGACGCGCCACCGCGGGCTAGGCAGGCCGCGAGGGGCTCAACCGGAGACGTCCCTGCCCAGCGGGAGCCTGGTCCGCGGCAGCACGATGCGCGCCCGCAGGCCCGGTGCGGCGTCCTCCAGCTGCAAGCGCCCCTGATGCAGATACGCGATGGCGGTGACGATGGAGAGCCCGAGGCCCGTACCCGGCACCCGCGACTCCAGGCGGTAGAAACGCTCGGTGACGCGCCCGAGTTCCGCGGGCGGCACGCCCGGACCCTTGTCCTCCACCAGGATGGAGGTCCGCTGCGGTTCCTCGATGACGGTGACCCGGATGTCGGGAGAACCGTTGGCGTATTTGACGGCGTTCTCCACCAGGTTCGCCAGCGCCGCGGCGAGCAGGTGCCGGTCCCCAAGCACCACCGGATCGCCCGCGAGTTCCGCCGTGAGTGTCATGCCGCGGGTCTCGGCCATGGCGTCGTAGAGCTCCACCACGTCGGTGACCACCGCCGCGAGGTGTACGGGCTCGAAGGGCTGGCGCCGGGTGCCGGACTCGGCTTCGGCGATCTGCAGCAGCCGTTCGAACACCACGATGAGGGCGTCGATCTCCTGGATGGCGGCCTGCGCCGCCTCCGACAAGGGCGTCGAGTCGTGGTTATGCCGCAGCGCTTCCTCGAGTTGGCCGCGGGTGCGGCTCAAGGGCGTGCGCAGGTTGTGGGCGATGCTGTTGGAGACGTGGCGCACGCCGTCCATGAGCTGCTGGATGCGGTCCAGCATCTGGTTGATGTCGCAGCTGAGACGCATGAACTCATCGTCCGCCTTGCCGAGCGGGATGCGTTGGCCGAGGTTTCCGGACTGGATCGCCTGGGCCGTGCTCCGGATGGCGGCGAGGTTGCGGGCGAGCAGGCGCCGGAAGAACAGGGCGCTCGCGATCACCAGCAGCAGGGAGATGCCGCCACCCACGCCGAGGGAACGCCACACCAGCTCGCGGGTGCGCCGCTTGTCGCGCAGGTCGCGGCCCACCGCCAGGGTCGAGCCGTCGGGCAAGCGGTGCCAGAACATGCGGCTCTCGGATGGCCTGCCGTAGCGGGTGACTGCGCCGGTGAAGAGCGTATCGAACGGCACGCCATCCGTCGGCCAGGCGGTGAGGTTGCCGGCGAGCCGGTTGCCCTTCGGGTCGAGCAGCAGGTAGACCTCGGTGTCCTGGTTCACGTCGTCGTTGAGGAGCTGGTCTATCTCCTTCTGCAGGCCCGCCGCGCGCTGCGAGATGAAGCTCTCGCTCATGTTGGCGGAGGCTGCCAGCAGCCGCCGGTCTATGCCGTGCGCCTGCACCACCACGGTGTAGTAGTAGAAGATCGAGGAGATCATCACGAGGGTGGCCATCATCACCACGCTGTAGACCAGCGCGATGCGGAAGGTCACCGAATCCCAGAACTTAGGCATCGGCGCGGATCGTGTATCCCTCGCCCCGCAGGGTGTGCAGCAGGGGCGGCGAGAAACCCCGGTCGATCTTGTTGCGCAGGCGGCTGATCTGCACATCGATGATGTTGGTGCCGGGGTCGAAATGGCAATCCCATACCGACTCGAGCAGCATGGTGCGCGTGATCACCTGGCCTTGGTGGCGCACCATGAACTCCAGCAGGCGGAACTCCCGCGGCCGGAGCGTGATGGGCTTCCCGGCCCGCTCCACCTTGCGCTTCACCAGGTCCATGCGCAGGTCAGCGACCGTGAGCTCGCGCACTTCGCCCTGCGGCTTGGAGCGGCGCGTGAGCGCATCGATGCGCGCCAGGAGCTCGGAGAACGCGAAGGGCTTGGTGAGGTAATCGTCGCCGCCTTCCCTGAGGCCCCGCACGCGCTCGTCGAGGCTCGCGAGCGCGCTCAGGATGATCACCGGCGTGGCCTTGCCAGCTTCGCGCACGGACTTGAGAATGTTCAGGCCATCGAGCCCGCCCGGCAGCATGCGGTCCAGGATGACCACATCCCACTGCTCGCCCACGCCGCGGCGCAGGCCCTCGTCGCCATCGGCGCAGAGCACCACGCCATGACCTTCCTCCTCCAGGCCCTTGCGGATGTAGTCGGCGGTCTTGGCTTCGTCTTCGATCACCAGGCAGCGCATGGTCAGGGCTCCGGACACCGGGCTGTGCATGGGTCTAGCGTACCTCACAGAAACAGTAGGCATACACCCCACGCGGATCGTCGAACACGGCCA
>DASYZF010000097.1:0-4973 GCA_035946515.1 Gammaproteobacteria bacterium
GGTGACGCTGGCGATGCTGGTCTGCCTATTGGCAGGCACCCGATACGCCGCCGCCGTCTACATCACGGCGCTGACCATCGACTTCTTCACGGTCATCTACGGCTTCGTGAACGCGCTCGACATCATCATGCAGCAGCCGACGGAAGGCATGTAACAAGAGGGCGGCAGGTTCATGAACGCAAGACTGCTGGGGAAGATCGGCCTGAGGATATTGGCGGTATATCTCGTCGGTCTGGGCTTCTGGCTGCTGCCGCAGTATTTCATGTTCGTGCATGACAAACTCCCGGATCACTCCGTGACCGCGAACCTGGACTACTACCTGGAGTTGATCTTCAACCCGACGGTCTTCGGATTGATCCTCTGGTTCCTGGCCCCGCGTATCGCCAAATGGTCGCTGGACAAGCAGGAGTCGGCGGCGCCGGCGTCCACGGATGCCGCTGATTGGCAAACAGTCGGCTTCACCGTCCTGGGGGTTTATTTCGTGCTGGTCAACCTGCCGGCAGTCTTGAGCTTGCTGATCGTACTCACCGGGCACGGGCTCGACGACCAGATACAGCAAGACGGCGCCTATGCGGCGGTCGGTGATCATCTGATCGTGTCCATAGGCCGCCTGCTGCTCGGTGCGGTCTTGGTGTTGGGCGCCGGTTATTTCACTCGCCTGTTCCGCCGCTTCCGGGCGCTCTAGCAGAAAAGGGCGTCAGAGCTTTTTCGGCGGGAATCGGGGCCTGGGGCTCCTCAGACGAACCTGCAAGAAACTGATGGTCTGGGGCCCGCCGCTATACCCATAATCCGCGTGGTCATGGCGGAGCAGCCCCAATTCCGGATCGACACCCTGATCAGCACGGCGACGCTGGCTGCCCGGGACGTCGCCTGCACGGGGCTCTGCCGGCACCGCAGTGCGGAGGAGTGCGCCTCGGTCACGCATCTGGTGTTCCCCTACCGCGGGGTCTATATGCGCCACGCCGGCACCGACCAGGCCGTGGCGGACGCCAACCACGTGTTGTTCTTCAACGCCGACGAGGGATATGAGATCAGCCATCCTCTCCCCGGAGGGGACGCGAGCCTGTCCCTGGCGCTTTCCGACTCGACGCTGAGAGAGCTTGCCCCCGGGGATCTGCTCAAGACCGGAGGCAAGCCTGGGTTTAGGCGGCAATCCCGGCGCATCGACGCCAGAGCCCAGGCCCTGGTGGCCTTGTTGCGGCACACGCTTCAGGACCGGAGCATCGATCCCCTGGAGGCGGAAGGGCTGCTGCTGACCCTGGTCTCCCGGAGCCTCGGACCCCGCACCTCCCTTGCGCCAGGAGCGCCGCGAAGACTCCGTTGGCTGGCTGACCGCGTCAAATTGCTGCTGGCCAGCGACCTGTCCCGTCGCTGGACGCTGGCGGAGATCGCCGCGGAAGTCGGCGGTTCGCCGATCTATCTGACCCAGGTGTTCCGTCAGGTGGAAGGGCTTCCCTTGTACCGCTATCAGTTGCGGCTGCGCCTCGCCCGTGCGCTGGACCTGATCGGCGAGTATGACGACCTGTCCGCCTTGGCCGCGGACCTGGGCTTCTCGAGCCACAGCCACTTCACGGCCGCTTTCCGCCAGGCCTACGGCCGGACCCCGAGCGAATTCAAGAGCTCCGCTTAAGCTCCAAGATCGCTAAACATTCCGATAGCGGCCGGACAGGCCCCATGGTCTCCTGATCTCCGCCATCCTGGCGGTGATGCAACGGGAGCGTGTCATGACGGAGAAGACCTGCGCGGCTTGCGACTGCAAGCTGGACGAGAACGCCCTGAAGGTGAAGGTGAACGGCAAGGTGGTCGAGGTCTGTTGCGAAGAGTGCGCCAGGAAACTGGGCGAAGCCACAGCGGACGACGAAGGCTAAGCGCCCGGACTCCAGCCTCGATACGCCGTGCAGGTCTCGACTGGACGGCCCGGCTAAATAATCTGACAGCGATCCTGCGCTCCCCGTGATCTACTCCGACCGTATCTCCATAGAGGGCTTCTCATGCGCCGTAATCTGAGACATGCATTGAGCGCGGTCATGGCCATCGCGGCCGTGCTGCTTTTCTGCGCCAGCTTGGACAGGGCAGCGCACGCGGCCGAGCACGGTAGCGAAGCGGACCGGCGTTTCGCGGACCTGGAACACCGGTATGTGGTGTTCTTCTTCGGGCATAGCCCCCTGGTGGCGACATACCTCGGCGGGGCCGCATTCGATTTCAAGCTGTCCGATGTGGATGCGAAGTTGCGGGACTACTCGCCCGCTGCGCTCGCGGCCGAGCAGGCCGCACTCTCCAGGTTCCGCGCGGAGTTCCAGGCCTTCGATCCGGCGGGGCTCGGCCACGCGTACCAGGTGGACGAAGCGGTGGCGGTGGCGCAGATAGATTTCATGCTGCACGAGCAGCAGGTCCGCAAGTACCAACAGCGCTCCCTCGATACCTATCTCGACGAGCCTGCCCTGGCCGTTGACCTGCAGATAGACAGCATGACGCCGACCGGCGACCAGGGCTTCGGCACGGAGCTCGAGTGGCAGGCGGTGCTTGAGCGCACCCGGGCCATCCCGGCCTATCTCAAGACGGCGGAGCAAGAGCTCGCCGCCGGCGTCGCGGCGGGCAATACCCCGGATTGGCGCATGTTGACGGCCGGCCTCAAGACCGCCCAGGCGGATGCGAAGTATTTCGCCGCGACCGTCCCGGAGCTCAACGCCCGATACCAGGCATCGACCTCGTCCGCGCAGTTGACCGCATTGAAGGCGGCCGGCCAGGAGGCGGCGGCGGCCTACACCCGGCTGCACAACTATCTGGTCCAGACCTTTTTCGACGACCCAAGTGCCTTAGGTTCGGCGGCTTTGAAGCCGGCGTTCCGCCAGGACCGGTATGCGATCGGCGAGGCCGAATACGATTGGGCGCTGCACAACAATTTCCGGCTGCAAACCACCGCCGGGAAGCTGTACGACGATTCCTGGCCGGTGGTGCAGCAGACCCGGGGCGAGATGGTCTCGCTCGCCCGGGAGATCGCCGAGAAGCATGGCTGGCCTCAAGCCGGGGACGGGCCGGCCACGGTCGGGAGGGTGTTCTCCAGCCTGTCAGAGGATGCGCCTTCCGACGATGCGGAGATGCTGGCCGGATACCGGAAGGTGATCGGACGGCTGGAGGATTATGGCCGCGAGACGCAGCTCTTCGACATCCCGCCGGGTTTCAGGCTGGCTGTGGAGTTCACCCCGGAACCGCTGCGTGACGCGGTGGGCAACGCGAGTTACTTCCCCGCGCCGCCGTTCAAGGAGACGGGCGTCGGCCATTTCTATATCACGCCGACCGGTGACGACAAGGCCGCGCTGCGCGAAGAAGACGACTATGCGTCCATGGCGGTGCTCGCGGGACACGAGGGTTTCCCCGGTCATGGGCTCCACTACGATGTCATGCGCCACTGGCGCGACTCCATATCGCCGGTCCGTTGGCTGACGCCGGGTTCCGTCCAGGACTCCTCGGCGATGTGGGAAGATTCCATGGCTATCGAGGGCTGGGCCTTCTATTGCGAGAGTTTGCTGGCGGAAGCCCGGCCCGGCGCACCGGACGGTATGTATACGCCCGAGGAGCACCTCTATCAGTTGCGGGGCCGGCTGCTGCGGGAGATCCGCGTCCGGATCGATACGGGCATCCACACCGGGCGCCTCAGCTTCGATGACGCGGTGGACCTCTTCTCCCAGGACGTGGACTTCCTGCCGGGCTCCTGCCGCGACGGCGAGGCCCTGAAAGACAGCCTCAAGAAGGCGAGCTGCGATGGGGCCTATCAGCAGGTGGCGCGCTACGCCCGCTGGCCGACCCAGGCGATCACCTATCAGGCGGGCAAGCAACAGATCTTGGCGCTGCGTGAGCGCATGCGGCAGGAGCTCGGCAAGGCGTTCTCCATGAAAGTCTTCCATCTGACCTTGATGACCGAGGGCACCATCCCGGTCACCTATGTGGGGGGCGACGTCATCGCGTCCATGAAGTACGCGGATTGAGCGCCCTCAAGGCCGGCGCAGAGGCGATGATCGGCCTGAAGTTAGTCGGCTGGTTCGTCATCGGCGCTGGAGACCTCAAGTGTCTCTGGGCGATGCCTTCAGAGGGGTGGAGCGCGTCCACGCCGGATGAGAGGCTCTCCACCAGACGGCAGGCGAGAGAGGTCGGGGTCAGGGCCCTGCGCCCGCGCTTATACCTTGTAGAGCCAAACACCCACCAGCAAGCCGCCTTCGATGGCCACGAGGCCGCCCGCAGGGGGCGCGATCCACGCGTGTCTATGCTCCTCAAGCCCAGGGCGCGCAAAGGGCGTATGCTGGGTGGTTTCGAGGAGTGCCGCATGGACTTCAAATTCACGCAGACGGGGAAATTCCTGATCGCCGCCGGCAGCCAGCGGGAAGGCGCTTCGGACATCTTCAATCCCGTGCTCTATATCAGCGTGCTGGAAGACAAGGTCTGGGCCACCCACTATCCCATGGAAGGCCGCTATCCGCGGGGGGAGGATGCCGCCGCCGCCGCGCTGCATTACGCCATCCAGATCATCACGCGCCAGAAGAAGGACGTGAAGCAGCCGGAATACATCGGGCGCCGCGACGGCTGAACCCGTTTTCCGGCCCCGGGCCCTTCCTGTCCCCACCGCTGCGCCGGCGGCGGACGGATGGCTGGAGGGCTCCGGGAGGGCGGGAAGCGGTCAAGCGGGCGGTGGTTTACGACTATATTTCGCGGGGAACCCCGTTTTTCCTATCTTTATCGGCTTGGACCTGTTACAAAGAAGCGTTATGCGCAGCCTGAGATGACCGAAAGTCTTTTTTGTTATCGACGACCCAGCAGAACATCCTTCCCTTTTCAATCTTCAAATCGAGTAATCACATGTCACAGCAGAACAAGTTGTACGTCGGTAACCTGCCCTTTTCGGTCGATGAGTCGCAGCTGCGCGGGATCTTCTCCCAATACGGCGAGATCTCGGAACTGGCCCTGATCATGGACCGGGA
>DASYZF010000098.1:0-2365 GCA_035946515.1 Gammaproteobacteria bacterium
TCGAGCCGGCGGCCGCCGAACACCGCGTTCACGATGGAACGGGTGCCCATGATGGCGGTGAACAGCGAGGTGATGATGCCGAGCGTCAGGGTCACGGCGAAGCCCTTCACCGGGCCGGTGCCGAACAGGAGCAGCATCACCGCGGCGATGAGCGTAGTCACGTGCGCGTCCACGATGGTGGCGAAAGCGTGCCGGTAACCCGCGTCGATGGAGGCCTGGGGCGAGTTGCCGTTGCGCACTTCCTCGCGGACGCGCTCGTTGATGAGCACGTTGGCGTCCACGCCCATGCCCAGGGTGAGCACGATGCCGGCGATGCCGGGCAGCGTCAGGGTCGCCTGGATGAGGCCGAGCAAGGCCACCGTGAGCACCAGGTTCATGAACACGGCGAGGTCGGCAATCAGGCCGAACACCTTGTAGTAGAGCCCCATGAACACCACCACCAGCACGAAGCCAAGCAGCGCGGCGTAGAAGCCCTGCTTGATGTTCTCCTGGCCGAGGCTCGGGCCGACGGTGCGCTCCTCGATGATGTCCATGGGCGCCGCCAAGGAGCCCGCGCGCAGCAGCAAGGCCAGGTTCTGGGCTTCCTGCTGGTCGAGGCCGGTGATCTGGAAGCGGCTGCTGAAGATGCCGCGGATCGTGGCCACGTTGATGACCGAGTACTGCTTCTTGTGGGTGGTCACGGCCTGGCCGTTGACCTGGGTGGTCTCGGCCTTGGTCTCGATGAACAGCACCGCCATGGGCTTGCCCAGGTTCTGGCGGGTGGTATCGCCCATCTTGCTGGCGCCGGCGGAGTTGAGCGTCACGCTCACGTCCGGCGTGCCCGACTCCTGGTCGAAGCCCGAGGAGGCGTTCACGAGCTGCTCACCGCTCACGATCACGTCGCGCTTCAGCAGCACCGGGGCGTTGGTGTCCTTCATGGTGAACAGCTGGTCGTCCAGCGGCACATGGCCGGTCTGCTGGGCATCGAACGCATTGCCGGTCGGGTCCACGAGGCGGAACTCCAGGGTCGCGGTGGCGCCAAGGATCTCCTTGGCGCGGGCCGTGTCCTGCACGCCCGGCAGCTCCACCACGATGCTGGTGGCGCCCTGCTGCTGCACGATGGGCTCGGCCACGCCGAGCTCGTTCACGCGGTTGCGCAGGGTGGTGATGTTCTGCTCCACCGCCGACTGGCGCAGGGCCTGGATGTCCTTGTCGGCGAGCCCGGCGGCGAGGCTGTTGGGCTGGCTGCCGTTGGACACGGTGAGGTCGGCATACTGGGCGGCCAGGAGCTGCTTGGCCTTGTCCACGTCATCCGGCGTATGCAGCTGGATAGCGATGCTGTTGCCGGAGAGGGAGATGTCCTCGTAGCGGATGAGCTTCTCGCGCATGCCGCTGCGGATGTCGTTCATGTCGCGCTGCAGCTTGGTCTGGGCCGCGGCGTTGAGGTCCACCTGGAGCTGGAAGTGCACGCCGCCCTGCAGGTCCAGGCCCTTGGACATGGGGCGCATGCCGAGGTCGTCCATCCACTTGGGCGTACGCGGCGCGAGGTTGAGCGCCACGTTGTAGTTGGTGCCGAGCGCCTGCTTGACCGCGTCCAGGGCCTTCAACTGGGTGTCGGTGTCGGCGAAGCGCACCAGCACCCGCGAGTCCGCCACTTCGCCGGACTTGTAGTCGAGCTTCGCGGCCTTGAGGGTATCTTCCACCTGCTGCAGCGTGCCCTGGTCCACCTTGGCGTTGGTGGCCGAGACCTGCACCGCCGGGTCGTCGCCATAGAGGTTGGGAAGCGCGAGCAGGAGGCCGGCGGCGGTGATCAGCATCACCAGCAGATTCTTCCAGAGGGGATAGCGGTTGATCGTGGACATGGGGGTTCCGTTATCAGAGGTTCTTGAGGGTGCCCTTGGGGAGCACGGCGCTCACGGCCTGCTTCTGCAGGTGGATGTCCACGCCCTTGGCGATCTCGACGGTCACGAACTGGTCGTTCACTTCCTTCACCCGGCCGAGGATGCCCCCGTTGGTCACCACCTCGTCGCCCTTGCCGAGGTTCCCGAGCAGGGCCTGGTGTTCCTTCTGGCGCTTCTGCTGGGGACGGATCATGAAGAACCACAGCCCGCCGAAGAGGATGGCCATGAAGAACAAGGTGGACATGAAGTCGTTGCCCTGGGGGGCGGCGCCGGCGGCGGCCTGGGCATCCTGGATGAAGAAGTTCATGGGGTTCCCGTTTTGGTCAAACGAAACCGGGCCTCAAGGCCCGGCACATATATAAAGAAGGCGGATTCTACAACGTCCGGCGGGGCGAAGGGACTCTCTTCAAGGGCTTTCGGTCTCCCGGGCCGCCCCCTGCCGGGCCTCGAAATCCCGGGCCCAGGCCTCGAAACGCCCCGCCTCG
>DASYZF010000099.1:0-2415 GCA_035946515.1 Gammaproteobacteria bacterium
AAGTTCGGGTCCAGGTCCTGGGCGTCCATGGGGGCTCCTTCGGTGTAACCTGTATAACTGCATTTGGACGGTTACAAGCCTAGACCAGCTTGTGTAACTAGTCAAGGGTGCTATACTGGTTACATGGATACCCCCGTCAAATCCGCCTCCGGTCCGGCCCACCCTCTCGATACCCTGGAATGGGTGGGAGGGCATGTGGCGCTGGATTTCGTGAACACCGTTCACAACCGCTACGCGCAGGAACCACGGTCCTACCTGCAGGGTTACGGGGATCTCCTGGCCTGGTGCCGGAAGGCGGACCTCATCGGCCCCGTCAGCCAGGGCTATCTCGAGGCCGGTAGCGAGCGGGCCAAGTCCGCGGCTTTCAAGGAAGCCCAGGAGCTCAACGCCGCGCTGCACAGAGTGTTCAGCGCCGCGGCCCACGGCGAGACCCTGCCCCAGGAGAGCCTGGATTTCCTCAACAACCTGGTGCAGAAGACCGTGGCCTGGCGGCACATCGCCGCCTGCGCCGACGAGGACCAGGGGCGCAAGATCAACTGCGGTTGGGACTTCAAGGGCGCACCGCCCTATGCAGTGCTGGGGCCCATCGGTTGGCGCGCCATGGAACTCCTGGAGAACGGTCCCCTGGACCGCATCAAGGAATGCCCGCCGCCCGAGGGCTGCGGCTGGCTCTACCTGGATAACTCCAAGAACCGCTCACGGCAGTGGTGCTCGATGAAGACCTGCGGTAATACCGCGAAGGTCCGACGGTTCCGGCAGCGCCAGAGAGCCTAAACCGTTTAAAACCCGCCATAACTTCGTTGCGTGGCGACTCGCAATCCTCACGTACGCCAAAAGTACGCTCCGGTTGCTCGTCGCCCCGCGCCTCGTTCTGACGGGTTTTACTCGGTTTTCGGTTTGATGAAGGCTATGAAGCCTGTATCAAGCAGTGGCGGGATTCTTCAGGCCGTGGAGCATGCCGAGGAGGCTGGCCCGTACGGCTTCTTCCGTGGTGCCGATCTCCGCGTCGGCGCAATCCCCGGCGCATTCCACGTGGCCGGTGGTGATGAGCGACACGAGCCCGTGCACCAGAGCCCAGACCGCGAAGCCGAAGCCGTCCAGGTTGCCCTCACGCAGGAAGCCGGACTGCTGCATGCGGCCCAGCATGCCGGTGAGCATGCCGAAGGCGGCGCTGCCGGCCTCGGTCAGCTCCGGGAACTTGTCGCGCTGCTCCGGCAGCTCCTTGTTCGCGAATATGAGGTTGTAGAGCGCCGGGTGCTCGGTGCCGAAGCGCACATAGGCTTCGCCCATCTGCACGAACTGCTCGGTGGGGTCGCTGTTCTCCTGCACGGCCTGCTCGAGATAGGCGCTGAGCCTGTGGAAACCTTCCACCGCCACGGCGGCGAGCAGCGCGGTCTTGTCCTCGAAGTGGGAGTAGGGGGCGGCATGGCTCACGCCCACGCGGCTCGCCAGGTCCCGCAAGGTGAACTCGGCCGCGCCTTGCTCCTCCAGGAGCTTCAGGGCTTCGCTCACGAGCGCGTTGCGCAGATCACCGTGGTGGTAGGTCCGCTTCACCAGGCTCGCGACAGGGCAACCTTTCATCCGGGCACTCATCCTCGCATCTTATAGTCAAAACCCACCCTGCGCTGCCGCTCTCGAGAGCGGGCGCCGGGCCTGCAAAAAAATCTTCGTCCTAATCTTGACAGCGGTAAGTTCAGCTGGGCACAATCTACGCCCCGAACTTACCGCTGTCAAGATTGGTGCCGCCATGACCCAGCCGAGCCTGTCTTCCCCGCGTTTTTCCCTGATTTCCCTGAGCCTGCTCCTGGCCGCCACCACCCAGCTCGGCGCCTGCCACAGCGCCCAGGTGGCGCCCCAGGCCAAGCCGGTGATCGCCTTGAAGCTTGCCCCCACGGACACCACGCCCCGTGACGAGTACAGCGGCGACGTGCACGCCCGCTACGAATCCGCCCTGGGGTTCCGGGTGCCGGGCAAGATCGTCGGCCGCTACGCGAACCTGGGAGACCGGGTGAAGAGCGGGCAACTCCTCGCCAAGCTCGACGCCGGCGACGCGGAACTCAACAAGGATGCCGCCCAGGCGGCGCTCACTGCCGCCAAGACCAGCTACGACACCGCCGGGCGCGAACTCGGCCGCTACGCCGAGCTCGTGAAGACCGGCGCCGTGAGCCGCTCGGCTTACGAGCATGAGCAGGACCTGTTCGCCACCGCCCAGGCCAACTATCAGCAGGCCCAGCGCGCCTACGAGTTGCGCGGCAACCAGCTCGCCTACACGGAGCTGCGCGCCGACCACGACGGCGTGGTCACGGCCGTGGACGCGGAGGCGGGGCAGGTGGTGGCGGAAGGGCAGACGGTGCTGAGCCTCGCCTGGTCCGACGGCCGCGAGGTCTACATCGACGTGCCCGAGAACCGCATCGG
>DASYZF010000100.1:0-2025 GCA_035946515.1 Gammaproteobacteria bacterium
CTGCCGGCCACCGAGAGCCTCAAGGACACCGTGGCCCGCTTCGTGCCCTACTGGAAGGGCAAAATCCTGCCGGCCCTGAAGCGCGGCGAGCGCATCATCATCGTGGCCCACGGCAACTCGCTCCGGGCCCTGGTGAAGCACCTGGACGGCATGGGGGACGACGAGATCGTGGCCCTCAACATCCCCACCGCCGTGCCCCTGGTCTACGAGTTCGACCGCAAATTTAAGGCCAAGCGCCACTATTACCTGGGGGATGCGGACAAGGCCGCCGCCGCGGCCCTGGCCGTGGCCAACCAATCCCGGGCCTGAAACCCCTGTCACGCCCGAAACTGCAATAAAATCGGGCTTCGGCCGGTCTTGGATGGGTTGCGCTGCCGGCATGCACATCGAGGGCGGGGTTTGACCACAAGCGATAACCTGGGGCGATTCGAACAGACGGTGCTCCCGCACATGGACGCCGCCTATAACCTCGCCCGCTGGCTGACCCGCAACGACCACGACGCCGAGGACGTGGTGCAGGAGGCGGTGCTGCGCGCCTACCGCTTCTTCGACGGCTTCCAGGGCACCGAGCCCCGCCAGTGGCTGCTCAAGATCGTCCGCAACACCTTCTACACCTGGTACGCCAAGAACCGCGGCCAGGGGGCCACCGAGCACCTGGACGAGGAAGCCATGCAGGTGCCCGGGAATGAAATGGCCCTGGAAGAAGTCTTGATAAGGGACCGGGGCAAGAAAGCACTCATGAGCGCCATCGAGAGCCTGCCCATCGAGTTCCGCGAGGTCCTGCTGCTGCGGGAATTCGAGGGGTATTCTTACAAGGAGATCGCCGACGTCATCGAGGCGCCCATCGGCACCGTGATGTCCCGGCTCTCCCGCGCCCGTCAGTCCCTCAAGACCCGCTTGAGCGGCCAGAAACTCGGAGATTTCATTTGACCTGCCAGGAGCTCGAGCACCAGCTGCACCCCTACCTCGACGGCGAGCTCAGCGCCGCCGAGCGCGCAGACGTGGAGCGGCACCTGGAGGGCTGCCCGGATTGTGAGGCCAAGCTCAAGGACTGGCGCGCCCTGCAGGTTGCGCTGCAGGCGCCGGAGCTGCGGTTCCGCGCCAGCGACACCCTGCGCCAGCGCCTGCAGAACGAGCTACGCAAACCCCAAGCCGTGCCGGTGCGCCGCCACTGGGAGCGCTGGGCCGCCGCCGCGGCGGTGGCCGTCGTCGCCGTGGCTCTAGGCTTCAAGTTCATCCCCCACAGCGAAGATGAGGATGACGCCATGGTGGATGCCGCCGTGGACCAGCAGGAAGCGGCCGCGGCCGGCAAGCACACCGTGGCGTTCGACTCGGACAACCCGGGCCTGATCCAGGGCTGGCTCGGCCACCAGCTGCCCTTCGTGCCGCCGGTGACGGACCTCGCCGCCCAGGGCTATGTGCTCGTGGGCGTACGCGTGGATCAGGTGAAGGGCCAGCCTGCCGCCGTCCTCACCTATCGCCACGGCACCGGCTTCATCACCGTGTTCATCTGTGAGGCCCAGGGCGAGCCCGACAAGGACCCGGACACGGACACCGACGACGACTACCACGTGGTCTACTGGACCAAGGCCCATTACAGCTTCTGGACGGTGTCGCAGCTCGGCGCCGACGAGCTGAAGCGCTTCGGCACCCTGCTGCGCGCCGCCGGCTGAGGTTTCCCTCAAACAGCCTGTTAAAATAGCCGTCCCTTCCATCCCCACGGGACAGCTCCCATGCGCTTCGAGAAGCTCAACGCCATCGTGTCCGGCGGCGCCTCCGGCCTAGGTCTCGCCACCTGTGAACGGGTGGTCCAGGCCGGCGGCAAGGTCGCCATGCTCGACCTCAACGAGCAGCAGGGCCAGGAGGCCGCGAAGAAGCTCGGGAGCCACGCGCTCTTCATCAAGACCGACGTGAGCTCAGGCAAGGATGTGGACGCGGCCGTGGCCCGCGCCAAGGACGCCTTCGGGAGCCTGCAGCTGGCGGTGAACTGCGCCGGCATCCTCGGCGCCGGCCGCGTGCTCGGCA
>DASYZF010000101.1:0-2154 GCA_035946515.1 Gammaproteobacteria bacterium
GCTTGATGGAATCGCGCACCAGCGTGATGGGCTTGAGCGCCGAGCCCGGCTGCGCGCCAGCCGGCAGGATCTGCAGGCGCAGCACCGTGCCCTTGGGTCCGCGCGTGAGGCGCACCACGTCGTCCAGGCGCCAGCCGCCCACGTCCACGAAATCGCCCGCCTCGCCCTGCCCCACGGCCGCGATGCGGTCGCCGGCATGCAGCTCGCCGCTCCGGGCGGCCGGGCTGCCGGGCAGCACCCGGGCGACCCTTACGTAGTCGTCCCCGGCCTGGAGCTCCACGCCGATGCCCTCGAGCTTGAGGCTCATCTGGGTCTTGAACTGCTGGTACTCCACCGGCTCGAAATACTCGGTGTGCGGGTCGAGCGCCTTGGCGTAGGCGTTCATGAAGGTGCCGAACACGTCGTCGCTGCCGAGCTTGTAGACGCCGTCGGCGAGCGACCGGTAGCGGCGCTGCAGCACCGTCTGAGTCTTGGCCCAGCTGTCCCCGTCCAGCATCCGGTCGATGACCTCGTTCTTGACGCGCTTGCGCCACTGCTCGTCGAGCTGGTCGCGGTCCGCGGCCCAGCCTTCCGGGTTGTCCTCGACCTTGAACGACTCGTCGCGGCTCAAGTCCGGCTGCTTGGTGAGCAGCGTCGCGACGTAGGCCATGCGCTCGTCGAAGCGCTGGCGGAACACGCCGTACATGGCGAAGGCGGGCCCGAGGTCGCCCTTCTTGATGTTGGTGGCGAGACCGGCGCGGTAGGGGGCGAAGGAAGCGATGTCGGACTGCAGGAAGTAACTGTGGCCGCCGTCCAGCTCCTTCAGGTACTCGTCGAAGATGCGGCCGGAGAGCGCCGCGTCCAGGGGTTCGCGGCTGTAGTGGTAATGGGTGAGCACGTAGGCGACGGCCTCGTCCACTGCCGCCTGGCTCGGTTGCGGCGCGAGCGCCGCGGCCGCCGGCGAGGGGCTGGTCTCGGCCACGGCGAGGTGTGCGGCGGGATAGATCCACGCCAGGGCGGACACCGCGAACAGGAGGCAGGACTTCAGCTTCATGGGGGCGCGAGGCTACCGGCTGGGCTCGGGAGGGATGGGAAGGCTGTCCCTATATTGTAGTCAGACCCGGGATTTTGAAAGGGGTTCCGATAAGCCTTTGGGATCTCGGGGCCCCGAGGCCATCCTGTCCCCCTGTCCTCCCGTTCATCTTCTTTGCGCAGCCGGTGCTTGCATCTTTTAATTACTATTTTTATAGTACTTATAAAATAGTAGTAATCCTACGGACCTAACAACCGCCACACGGGAGAGTTCCATGTCCAAGGGTTCGCCGGTCCTGACGCGCGCCATCCGCGGCCTCCTGCTCACGGGCCTCGTGGGCGCCCTGCAGCTAGCCCCGGCCTATGCCGACGACAACCCGCCGGGCGACGAGAGCACCCCGCCGCCGGGCAACACCGCGGCGCTCGGCAAGATCGAGGTGACCGGCACCCGCATCCGGCGTGCCGATGTGGAGGCCGCCCGGCCCGTCACGGTGGTGACCAAGGAGGAGATCAAGGCCACCGGCCTCACCTCCATCGGCGACGTGCTGCAGACCCTGGCCTCGGCCGGCGCGGCCCCGAACGCGCAGTTCAATAACGGCGGCACCGGCCGCACCAACGCCGACCTGCGCAACCTCGGCCCCAACCGCCTGCTGGTGCTCCTGGACGGCCGGCGCATCATGCCAGGGCTCGGCGGCGATGTGGACATGACCACCATCCCCCTCTCGATCGTGGACCACCTGGAGATCCTGCAGGACGGCGCCTCGGCGGTGTACGGCTCCGACGCCATCTCCGGCGTCATCAACATCATCACCGTCAAGAGCTATGTCGGTGCCGAAGCGGATGCCTATCTGGGCGCCTACGACGCCCACGCCGACGGCGGCGGTTGGGACGGGAAGGAGCAGAGCTACGACTACACCATCGGCTCCGCCGGCGACAAGGGCGCGATGGTGTTCAACGTCTCCTACCTCAACGACTCCCCGGTGTACGCCGGCGACCGCACCATCTCCAAGGAACCGGTGATCGGCGCCGGCCTCGATGCCGGCAGCTTCCTGACCCCCAACGGCACCTTCGAGACCGTACCGGCCAGCGGCGTCTGCCCCGGCACCGCCACCTTCGTCCAGGGCAGTTGCTTCATGACCCTCG
>DASYZF010000102.1:0-4373 GCA_035946515.1 Gammaproteobacteria bacterium
GGCAGGGGCTCGTCGGATTCCACCGTGAGCTGGGCGGTACGGAACTTGATCACCTTGGGGTGGTGCATGTGCTGGCCCTTCAGCACCTGGGGCAGGAGCTGCAGGATGCCGAGCCGGCCCATGCCCTGGGCCACCACCACGTCGAACAGCCCGTCGTCGATCTCCGCGTCCGGCGCCATCACGAAGGCGCCGCCCTCCACCTTGCCGTTGTTCACCGTGAGCAGGGTGATGTCCGTGGTGAACTCCTCGCCGTCGTGGCGCACCTTCACCTTGGGGCGGGAGTGCTTCAGCAGCAGGATCTTGGCGAGCGCCAGCCCGTAGACCGCGTTGCCCCTCAGCCAGCGGATGCCGTTGGCCTCCAGGGCCACCTGCGCGTCGAAGCCGACCCCTAAGCCGTTCGCGAAGTAATAGTCGTTGCAGCGGCCCGCGTCCACGAAGCGGGTCTCGCCCCGCGCGATGCGCCAGCAGGCCTCGCGCCAGTCGTTGCTGGGGGCGAGCATCTTGGCGAAGTCGTTGCCCGTGCCCACGGGGATCACGCCCAGCGGCGCGCCGCCGCCGCCCTTGAGCCAGCCGTTCACCGCCTCGTGCACCGTGCCGTCGCCCCCGGCGGCGATCACCACCGGCGGCTTCTCCTTGAGCGCCGCCCGCACCTTGGCTTCCACGTCGCCTGGACCCACGCTATTGAGGATCCGCACCGGCACGCCGAGTTCCGCGAGATAGCGACCCACGGCCGGGCCGAGCTCGCGGCCGAGTCCACGGCCCGCTTCGGGATTCACTACCAACACAGCGCGGGAAGTCATGCAGCCTGGCCCCACCCCTAAAGGTGCGGCTAGCTTACTGGATTCGAGCCGCGTGTCACGCGGCTTCGAGACGGGGTCTTAGCGCTTGCGGCTCTTGTTGTGACCGTTAGTGGTGCCGTAGGAGTCCTCTTCCATCATGCTCGCCACGTTGGCGAGGGCGCGGCGGATCGCCGCCTGCTCCTCGGCCGGCAGGCCCGCGAGCTTCGCACTGAAGCGTTCCTGTATGGGGGAGGGGAGTTCCTGGGACATCTGCCGCCCGTGGGCGGTGAGCGAGACCACCACCCGGCGCTTGTCTTCCGGGCGGCGCTCGCGGCTCACGAGCCCGCGCATCTCGAGCCGGTCGAGGATGCCGGTGAGGGTCGCGGGGCTCAAGGCCACGGCGAGGGCGAGGGTGCCCGTGGTGAGGGAACCCTGCAAAGCGATCTCCCGGAGGCAGAGCATCTGCGGCCCCGTGAGGCCGTGGCTGTCCGAGAGCTGGCGGCTGTACACATCCATGGCGCGCATGATGCGGCGCAGGTCCATGAAGATGTCTTTCATCGGGTCGTAATCCATGAGCATGATCTCCCTCTCTTGTTTACGCCTCCGGGCCCTGACCCGGATTCATCATTATTATGTAATATAACATAATATTATTCAAGTCCTAAATTAATTATTTCCTAATCCCCCCTGAAAGGCCGCCCCCCAAGGCCCCCTGTAAACCCGCTGCTAGAATGGGCGCCTGAAGACCCCCACGGGTACCCAAGGAGCCCCCCATGATCAGCCTCGGCATCCGCTGTCTCCTGGCCTATCTCCTGGGTTCCCTCATGGGCAGCCTCATCGTAGGCCGGGTCTACGGGGGGGTGGATATCCGCACCCAGGGCAGCGGCAACGCCGGGGCCACCAACGCCCTCCGCACCCAGAGCAAGCTCTTCGCCTTCCTGGTGCTCGTCATCGACCTCGGCAAGGGACTCGCGGCCGTGTACCTCGTCTCCCGCATGCCCATGCCCCTGCACGGGGGGGAGCCCTTGAGCCCCGCTTGGGCCGCGGCGCTCTGCGGCGCGCTCGCGGTGGTGGGCCACGTGTTCCCGGTGTTCTACGGTTTCCGGGGCGGCAAGGGCGCCGCCACTTTCCTGGGCGTGCTCGCCGCGCTCGCCCCTCGAGCCCTGGTGCCGGGCCTCCTCGTGTTCGCGCTCACCCTGGTGCTCTCGGGTTACGTGGGGCTCTCCACCGTGCTCGCCGTCTGGGCCGTGGCCCTGTTCCTGCTCATCGCCGAAGGGCCCGCCTCGCCCCAGTTCGCCTTCGGCGCCGCCATGGCGGTCTTCATCCTCTACACCCACCGCAGCAACATGCAGCGCCTCCTCGCCGGCACCGAGAACCGGTTCAACCGGGTGATGCTGCTGCGCAAGCGCGGCTGAGCCCATGAACACCCGCGCGGAAGACCGCAGTCATCTGCTGCTGCAAGTGCTGGCCGACGGCCATTTCCATTCCGGCGAGACCCTGGCCCACGCCATGGGCGTGACCCGCGCCGCGGTGTGGAAGAAGGTGCATGCGCTCGAGAAGTTCGGCCTCTCCGTGTTCCGCGTCCCGGGTCGGGGCTACCGTCTCGCCGATCCCCTGCAGCTCCTGGACAGCCCCAGCATCGCGGGGCACCTCAACGCCAAGTGCCGGCTCAGGCTCAAGCACATCACCGTGCTCGACGTGGTGGATTCCACCAACACCTGGCTCGCCGCCCGCCCGGGCGATCCCGCCGTCTGCTTCGCCGAGTTCCAGTCCGCGGGCCGGGGCCGTCACGGCCGCCGCTGGGTCTCGCCCTTCGCCTCCAACCTCTACATGTCCTTGGGCTGGAGCTTCGCGGAGTGGCCCCAGGGCTTCACCGCCTTGGGCATGGTGGCCGCCATCGCCGCCGTGCGGGCGCTTAAGCAGCTCGGCGTCGAGGGCGTGGGCATCAAGTGGCCCAACGACCTCGTGGCGGTTGGCAAGAAGCTCGCCGGTGTGCTCGTGGATATCCAGGGCGAGCCGCCGCGCGCCACCCGCGCCATCGTCGGCGTGGGGCTCAACGTGCGCATGCCGGTTGAAGCGGCGCAGGATATCGATCAGCCCTGGATGGATCTCGCCAGCTTGACCGACAACGCTCCGCCGGAGCGCAACCGGCTCGCCGCCACGCTCATCGAGTCCCTGATGTCTTCCCTGGAGGAGCTCGAGGCTGAAGGGTTCGCGGCTTTCCGCGCCGACTGGCAGGCCCTCGACCTCGTGGCCGGTCACGCCGTGGCGCTCCATTCCCATGACCAGACCGTCACCGGCGTCGCCGCCGGGGTGGACGAGCAGGGCGCCCTGCTCCTGCGCACCGCCCAGGGCATCAAGCGCTACGTCTCCGGCGACGTCTCCTTGAGGATGGCCACGTGATCCTCCTGCTCGACATCGGCAACACCCGCATCAAATGGGCCCGCTTCGAGGGCGGCAAGCTCGGGCTCTTGCAGGCCGCTTCCCATGTGGAGGAAGACTTAGGGGGAGTGCTGCAGCGGGTGTTCGACGGCCCCAAGCCCGAGCGCGTGCTGGCCTCCAACGTGGCCGGCCCCCTGATCGCCTCCGCCCTGGTGGAGCTCTGCACCGAGCGCTTCCGTCTGCGCCCCGAGTTCCTCATCCCGGCGCCCGAGGCCTGTGGCGTCGTGAACGGCTACACCGATCCCGCGCGCCTGGGCGCGGACCGCTGGGCTGCGATCATCGGCGCCTTCCACCGCTTCGGCGGACCCGCCTGCGTCATCGACGCCGGCACCGCCATCACCGTGGATGCGGTCACGCAAGACGGCCGGCATCTCGGCGGCCTGATCGCCCCCGGTCCCCAGACCATGCGCCGGGCCCTGGCGGGCGCCACCGCCGCGCTCCGGGACAACGGCGAGGGCGAGTTCGCGCTCCTCTGCCGCGACACCCGCTCCGCCATCGGCAGCGGCGGCTGGCACACCGCCGCCGGCTTCCTGGAGCGCATCCATCAGCTGGTGGGCAAAGAACTCGGGAAGGGCACCCGCTTCCTGCTCACGGGCGGCGATGCCGAAAGGCTCGACGAACTCCTGCCGGGCCGCTACACCCTGAGTCCCGATCTCGTGCTCCAGGGTCTCGCGGTGGTGGCGGGAGCCAAGTCGTGAAGCGCGCGCTGCTCCTCATCCTCATCCTGGCCAACTGCGGGTTCCTGGCCTGGCACCGCTGGTATAGCGCGCCCGACACCGCGGCCCTCAGCCCCGCGCCGCCGCTCACCGGCAAGCCCCTCGAACTCGCCTCCGAAGTGAGCCCCGCCGAGCGCAAGGCGCTCGGCACCGCGGCGCCCGCGGCCGCCACTGCCGCGCCCGTGGCCGCGGCTACGGCCGGCACCGCCGCGGCGTCTGCTTTCGCCTGCGCCTCCTATGGTCCTTTCCCCAGCGACGATGCCCTGCAGCAAGCCATCGGGCGCCTGAAGCCCTTAGGGATAGAAGCCACCTCCCACCTCGTGGCCGGCAAGGCCAAGCGGGGCTACTGGGTGTATCTGCCGCCCTTCGCCTCCAAGCGCGAGGCGGACGGCGCCGCGGCGCTCTTGAAAAGGCGCGGCGTGAAAGACATCTACGT
>DASYZF010000103.1:0-5507 GCA_035946515.1 Gammaproteobacteria bacterium
GACGAGCTCATGGTCAGCACGCCGGACATCTGGCGCTACCTCCCCAAGCTCCTCTATTACCCGGTGCGCGGCTACGCCCTGCCCATCGTGGTGGTCATCGGCGCCATCGTCTGGATCCTGGGCTACGCCGGCATCTTCGGCATCGCCGCCTCCAGCATCGTGTTCGGCTGGATGGGCTATTACTCCATGGGCGTGGTGCTGCGCACCTCCCAGGGCCATGCCATCCCGCCGCCGCTGGGCACCGAGGTGCTGTTCGAGGGCGAGAAGCTGCGTCTCGCGGTGCTGTTCCTGTACATCGCCACGGTGCTGCTCCTGTCCTACGGCGCCGCGCTGCCGGGCCGCCACTGGGAGAGCGTGCTGGTGTTCGTGGTGGGCGTGTATCTCCTGCCGGCCTTCCTGGGTTCGCTGGCGCTGCAGCCGGACCTGCTCACCGCCATGAACCCGCTCGTGACCCTGCGCTTCGTGTGGCACACGGGCCTCGCCTATCTTTTCGCCTGCCTGATGCTCGCGGCTATCGGTTTCCTCGGGGTGTTCCTCGCCGGGCACGTGGCCGGCATCGTCAGCAGCATGCTGCTGGTCTACGGCCTGCTCTTCGTCTGCCACCTGGTGGGCTACATCGCCTACCACCACCAGGACGAGATCGAGCTCGCGGTGGCGGTGCAGAAACCCACGGACGAGACCCGTGCCGCCGCGGCCCAGGCCCAGCGCCTGGCGGCGCTGCTGGCGGTGGTGGACAAGAAGCTCGAGGCCAAGGACGCGCCGGGAGCCCGGGACGCCATCCTGAAGGAGGCGGGGGCGGGGGTGCTGAACCCGCGCGGCTTCCACGAGGACCTGTTCGAGGCCCTGCGCCTACGCCACCAGGACGCGCTCTCCCTGGTGGCGGGCAACCGGCTGATCCGCTACCTGGTGGAGCAGAAGCGCGCCTCCCGGGCGCTGGACATCGGCGAGCAATGTCTCGACGTCTCCAAGGATTTCCTCACCGACCCGCCCGGGCTCATGGTGGCGCTGGCGGAGGAGGCGCTGCGGGACAAGCGCATGCCGGTGTTCGCGCGGCTCGACGCCCAGGTGCAGGGCAAGCTCCCGGCGAGCATGGAGGCGGTGTCTATGCAGTTCCTGAAGGCCCGTTCGCTCGCGGAACAACGCCAGGACGCGGCGGCCCTCGCCCTGGTCGCGCCGCTCGTCAGCTGGACGAAGCACCCCTGGTACGCCCGCATCGCGGCGTTGCACAACGCCTTGAGCAGCGTCGTGAAGCGCGGCTGAAGCGTGAAGCGCACCGTACTTTAGAGTCCAAGATACTGGATTATGATGCAGCCCCGAGGCCAGCGGGGGCCTGCTAGCTTAATCTATCTTCATAATGAATCATGCAAAGAGGCGATCAAGATGACGATCAACATCGGACGTGTACTAATCATCCTGTCTTTCGTGTTCCTTGGTGGTTGCAGCACCGAATTCCAGGCTAGGGGCATCGACTCCCAGTCCGGTTACCTCCCCACCTCCTTGGGTTCGGGCATGCCGGTGAAGAAAGCCAACGTGCTCGCGGATCAGAAGACCGACCTCGGCCGATACGGCGGCAGCTTGTTGGTCGTCGGGGGCGACTTCTTCCGGCAGGAAGCTATGGATATAGGCGGTTTCACCGATATCTTCACGGTGGAAGACCTTCAAAAGCGCATCATCGCCCGGGGCCTGCAGGACAAAGTACCCAGCGTCGATGACCTGATCGGCCTTAACAAGGCTTATAAGGAATACAAACCCTTCCTTTTCCTGCGCTTCAAGGAAGACAAGGGATCGGATAACAACTTTTACCTGAAGTTGATCGTCACCGATCCGGGCAGCGCCCAGGATATATTCGTCGCGCAGGTCAAGAGCTGTGGCTCCACCTTCTGTGACGATGACCAACACGTCTGGTATCCACTGTTCAATTCTTACATCGATTGGCTGCGGGCCAACGGCATGACCGTGACCGCCAGACCACCGTCCACCGCCAACTTCGGCCTCGATCATGGTTGAAGCCGCCGGATGGTCCCGACGGCTGGCGGCGGCATTGGGCTTCTTGGTTTTGGTCGGCTGCGCTGCGAGTTCGGGTCCTGCAACGGTTGACCCCAAGACCGGCTACCTCCCGGTAGCGGTGATCCCCGGCATGGGCTTGGACAAGGGAAGTACCGTCACCGACCTAAGAGTGGACTTTGAGAAATACCAAGGCAGGATGCTGGTGACCGGCCCCACATCGGCGCGGGAGCAGTTGGCCGCCATCGGAGCTTTCGGCGACGTGTTCGACAACGATGAGCTGCAACGGCGCGTCATCGCGGCTGGTTTGCAGGACCAGGTCCAGAACACGGATGACCCCATCGGCATCAGCCGGGCCTATAAGTATTACAAGCCCTTCCTTTGGATGCACTGGGAGGTCAAGAAAGAGTTTGGAGGAGTGTTCGCGCGCATAATCGTCACCGAACCCGGCACCGGCCAAGACCTGTTCATCGCAAGCACCCGCGCCTGCGATGCGGAGGGCTGCATGCAAAATCCCGGCACCCTCTATCCGCTGTTCAATTCCTTCATAGATTGGGTACGGAAGAACGGCGGTGCGGTGAAGACCGGCCCCGGCAACTGACACCGCCGCTCAGCGTGGCCGCTGCAGCACCCGGATCTCCGCGCCTTCCATGGCGTAGCGCGCGTAGCGGTAGTCGCGGATCGAGACCACCTGGTCGCGGGCCCAGCCGAGCAGCACGAAGTAGAGAGGCCGGCCGGCCGGGTCGTCCGGGTCGAAGGCGAGCAGGGCGGGCCGGCGGTCCACCAGGCCGAAGCCGAATGCCCAGCTCTTGGCCAGGCCGTAGTTGCTGAAGTAGTTCGACACCGGCATCTTGCCATCCTGCTGCAGGCGGTTCACCAGGTTGAGCTTCACCTCGTCCGCCAGCATGGCGCGCACCGCGTCGAAGTCCCGCGCGTTGAAACGCTCGGCGTAGCCGGCGAGCAGCCGGCGTTCCCGTTCGTCGAGGCTGGGCAGCGGCGCGTCGTCCGGCTCGCGGCCCAGCTCCAGCAGCCGGGCGCGGCCGCGCTGCAGGGCGGACTTCACCGCCGGGACGGTGCTGCCCGTGAACTCCGCCACCTCGTCCAGGGAATAGCCCAGCACGTCCTTGAAGATCACGGTGCTGCGCTGCAGCGCCGGCAGGCGCATGAAGGTGCGCAGGCTCACCAGGGCGACGTCACCCGCGTCCACGCTCGCGTTCGGGTCCATGATCATCTCCAGCTCCTCGGCCGCCAGTCCCGCCGCCTGCCGCGTGCGCTGGCGCAGGAAGTCGATGGCCGCGTTGTGGGTCACCCGGATGAGCCAGCGCTCCAGCAGGGAGAAGCTGTCTATCTCCGGCGGCGATTCCAGCGCCTTCACCAGCACCTCCTGCACCACGTCGTCGCCGTCCACCGCGGAGCCGGTCATGCGCGCCGCATAGCGGTGCAGCCGGGGCCGCAGCTCGGTGAGGGTGCGCAGCAGGAGCTGGTGGCGGGCGGTATCGGGGGCGTCGGCCATAGACCGGGCTGATCCTTAAGGATGGATACCTGGGGTTCCGGAGCGGCTTCCATTATGTCGCAGAAGCCCCGGGCCGCGGCGGGCGGTTCAAGGCCAGCCTCATCATCAATAACGTCCGGCAGCCCCCAAAAGAATCGCTCCTGAAGGGGGTGTTGACCGATTCCTTTTGCCCCGCCCGTTCGTCTACCCGGCAAGAGCGGATATCCCGCGGTCCTCATCTAAGGAGCAGCCCATGGACATCGCCCAGAAGACTCTCCTCGTCACCGGCGCCAACCGCGGCATCGGCCGTGCCCTGGTGGAAGAGGCGCTGCGCCGCGGCGCCGCCCGCGTCTACGCCGGGGCCCGCGGCGACTTTAAGCATCCCGACCCCCGGGTCACGCCCCTCAAGCTGGACGTGACCGACGCCGCCGGGATCAGGCGCGCCGCCGCCGAAGTGGCGGAACTCGACGTGCTCATCAACAACGCCGGCATCGCCATCTACGACGACCTCAGCCAGCCTGAGATCATCCAGCAGCACCTGGCCGTGAACCTCTTCGGGCCCCTGAACGTGACCCGCGCCTTCCTGCCCCAGCTCAAGCGCTCGCAGGGCGCCGTGGTCAACAACCTCTCGCTGGTGGCCCTGGCCTCCTTGCCTGCGATCTCCGGCTACTCCGTCTCCAAGGCGGCGGCCCTGTCCATGACCCAGTCGCTGCGCGCGCAACTGGGACCCAAGGGGGTGAAGGTGCATGCGGTCTTCATCGGCCCCACCGACACCGACATGAACCGCGGCTTCGACATCCCCAAGACTCCGGTCGAGACCACGGCCGGTGGCATCTTCGCGGGGCTGGCCGCCGGCGAGGAGGACATCTTCCCGGATCCCGCTTCCCAGCAGGCGGCGGCGGGCTGGCGCAACGGCATCAGCAAGGGGCTCGAGAGCCAGTTCGCCGTGTTCGTGCCGCCGAGCGCGGCAGACGCGGCCTGATCCCCTCGCCCGAGGACAGAGGAGCGAGCGATGGCACGCATGGTGGTGATCTACAAGAGACCCAAGGACCCGGCGGCATTCGAACGGCACTACCACGAAGTGCACGTGCCGCTGGCGAAGCGGCTGCCCGGCATCCGCAAGTACGAGGTGAGCCGCGGACCCGTGAGCTCGCCCTCGGGCCACGAGGACGTGCACCTCATCGGCATCCTGCACTTCGACGACATGGACGCCATGCGCCGCGCCTTCGCCTCCGAGGCAGGGCGGGCTTGCGCGGCGGACCGCGCCATCCTGGCGCCGGATCCGTCCCGGTACCAGATGTACCTCTATGAGGACCGGGAGGTCTGACATGAAGACACTCGAAGGGCAGCGCGTGCTCGTCACCGGCGGCAGCCGGGGCTTAGGGTTGGGCGTGGTGGAAGCGCTGGTGGCGCGGGGGGCCCAGGTCACGGTCCTGGCGCGCGGTGCCGCAGCTCTCGAGCTGGCCAAGCACCGCCTCGGGGTCTCGATCATCGCCGGCGACGCCACGGATCCCGCGCTGGCGGAAGCCACGCTGCGCGAGCTGCGCCCCAGGGTGCTGGTGCTCAACGCCGGCGCCACGCCCACCATGGCGCCGCTGCACCAGCAGAGCTGGGAGGACTTCAGCGCGATCTGGAACAACGACGTGAAGGCGACCTTCCATTGGGTGCAGGCGGCCCTCAAGCTGCCGCTGGCATCCGGCAGCCGGGTGCTGCTCTCGTCGAGCGGCGCCGCCATCGGTGGCTCGCCCCTCTCCGGCGGCTACGCCGGCGCGAAGCGCATGATCTGGCTCATGGCGGGCTATGCCAACGGCGTGGCCAAGGACTTGAGTCTCGACATCCGCTTCCAGGCACTGGTTCTGCGCCAGATCAACGGCGCGACCCAGCTCGGGCGCATGGCCGCGGAAGCCTACGCACGCCGCCAGGGCAAGAGCGTCGAGGAGTTCCTGGCGGGATTCGGCAAGGCTTATAGCACGCGTGACTACGGCGAGCATGTGGCGAGCCTGCTCACCCA
>DASYZF010000104.1:0-2230 GCA_035946515.1 Gammaproteobacteria bacterium
CGTGCCCGGTCTGATGAAGATCAAGGTGGTGCGCAAGCCCGCCACCAAGGAACGTGAGGGCATCAACCCCTTCACGGGCGAGAAGACCATCTTCAAGGCGAAGCCCGCCCGGAACGTGGTCAAGGTCCAGGCCCTGAAGGGCCTGAAGGACATGGTGAAGTAAGCCATTCCTGACCGGGGTCGCGTCTTCAGGGGCGCGGCTCCGGTCCTTGAATGGTCCCGTCTCCGCTCACCGGCTCCCCCGCCGGCAGTCCCTATCTCCCCCGCTTTTTCTTCTGCGCCCGGTCTTTCGCCGCCATGAGGTCCGCGAGCGGCACGTACATGAGGTCCGCGAGCTTGTGCATGAGCGCGTCCTCGTGCTTGTCGAGCTTGCCGTCCGCATAGGCCACGTCCCACAGCATCCCCATCAGCGCCAGCTTGTCCGGCATGGCGAAGTGCTGGTTGATGAGATGGGTGAAGCGGAACAGGGACACGGCGTGGTCGGATTCCTCCTGCGCCGCGGACAGGAGCTCACCCGCCGCCTGGGGCGTCAGGCCGTAGCGCGCGGCCAGGAGTTCCTGGGCTTGGGTCAGCTCGACCTCGGCCTCGTCGAAGTCGGCACGGGCCATCTCCACCAGCAGCGCGGCCGCGGCCACCCGCAGGTCGTCGTGTTCCACCGGCTGGGGCACGGGGCCGGTGAGCCGCTGCTCGAGGAAGGAAAGGAGAGAGGAGAACATCGTCGGGTCTTCGCCTAGGGCTTGTGACGCGCGGACTCCGCGCGCAGGACGGGCGCCGTCCACGGGCTCAAGCCCGCGGACGGCGTCACGGGGTCAGAAGCCGAAACCGAGCTTCAGGGTGTAGGTGGTGTTGCCGGCCAGATGGTTGTATTCCAGGGCCATGTGCACGCCGAGGTCGAAGGTGAGCCCCGCGAACACTTCGGTGTTGCTGGCGCTGTATTTCGCGAGCCCAGTGGAGTTGTCGGGCGTACTGCTGGTCCACACCTCGCCTACGCCGGCGTAGGGGGTCACCGGGCCGATGCCCTTGGAGATGGACACGTCCAGGCTCTTGGTGTTGAAGGAGAGCTCATCCACGCCCGTGAGGTGTGTGAAGGCGGCGCGCACGCCGACCGCCGGCTCGGCGATGCCGCCGTCCAGGATCGCATAGCGGCCTTCCACCCCGTACTCGCTGATGTTGGAACCGGGCACGGTGCTGTACTCGCCGCCAATGTCGAAGCCGAAGGGCAGGCCCTTGGTGATGTGCAGGTCGGCGAACGGCACGTTGGAGACGCTGCTCTTGCCGGTGGCATTTTCCCAGGCGGTCTGATGGGCCACCTGGGTGTCGCCCACGTTCAGGCCCACGTCGAAGCCGGCGATGCCTTCCGAGGCGGCCCCTTCCACCTGCTTGTAGCTGGTGATGGCGCCCAGGTCCTGGGAGAGCCCGTTGAAATCCGTCTGCACCAGACCCGGGATGGTGATGTGGTCGTTGGCGAAGGCGCTCGTGCCGAGGGCCAGGAGGCCGCAAGCCAGTAACACGCGACGCATCATGATGTGCTCCTGAGTCTGTCTAAAAATGCCGTATCGGCACACGGAGTTTAACAAAACGCCCGATATCCGTTTCAGATGACATAGTGACGGCCCCAGGGCCATGGCCTTCTATAAGGTGAAAGCGCCGCTCACGGCCTCGCGCAGCTCGTTCAAGCGCCCATGGAAGAAGTGTCCGGCGCCCGCGAGCACCACGAGCTTGGGGGGCTGCGGTTGCGCTCCAGCCCAGGCGAGCACACCCGCCGCCGGCACCACGTCGTCCGCATCGCCTTGCACCAAGAGCCAGGGGCAGACCGGCGGCACGATGGGCGAGGCGTCGAAACGCTGCACTGCGGGCGCCACCGTCACGAGCCGCTCCACCGGGCGCTGGCTCTGGGCGCGCAAGGCCACGTAGGCGCCGAAGGAGAAGCCGCCGAGCCAGAGCGGCAGGCCGGGATGGCCTGCGCTGAGCCAGTCCAGCGCGGCGAGCGCGTCCAAGGTCTCGCCCGCGCCGTCGTCGAACGTGCCGGCGCTCGCGCCTACACCGCGGAAGTTGAAGCGCAGGCTCACGGCGCCCATGTCGTTGAACGCACGCGCGAGCATGTAAGCCACTTTGTTCTGCATGGCGCCGCCCTGCACGGGGTTGGGATGGCAGACCACGGCCAGCGCCACGGGCAACGCATCCGGATCGTCCAGCAATCCTTCGATGCGGCCGGCGGGACCCGGGAAGT
>DASYZF010000105.1:0-1909 GCA_035946515.1 Gammaproteobacteria bacterium
CCGAGTTCCTCGGCACCGTCCTTCCAGTACACCGTGAGCGCGTTGTCATCCCGGTCGAAACCGCGGCCGCCGCCCACCAGGTTCGCCGCCACCAAGTCGAGATGCTTCTTGTCGAGCTTCTCGCGGGCGTGCTTCTCCAACTGCTCGGTCTCGGCGGCGAAACCCACGGTGTAGGGCCGCTGCCGCCGGCGCGCCACCTCGGCCAGGATGTCCGGGGTTTTCTGCATCGAGACGGCGAGCGTGGGTGCGCCCTGCTTCTTGATCTTTTGGGTCGCGCGCTTGCCGGGCGCATAGTCCGCCACCGCGGCGGCGGCGATGAAGATGTGGGCATCGCCCACTTCGCGCATCACCGCGGCGTGCATCTCGGCGGCGGTCTCCACGTCCACCCGGCGCACGTCGCGGGGCGTGGCGAGGTGCACCGGGCCGCTCACCAGCGTGACCTCGGCGCCCGCCTCGGCGGCGGCCCGGGCCACGGCGTAACCCATCTTGCCGGAACTGCGGTTGGAGACGTAGCGCACGGGGTCGATAGGCTCGCGGGTCGGTCCCGCGGTCACCAGAACTTTCATGCCCTGGAGCGGGCGAGCGGCGTCCTCGGCGAGCGCTGCTACGATATCGGCGGGCTCCATCATCCGGCCCATGCCGATCTCGCCTTCGGCGAGCTCGCCCTCCACGGGACCGAGCAGGCGCAGGCCGCGCTCGCGCAGGCGCCGCACGTTGTCCTGGGTGGCTGAGTTCTGCCACATGGCCCAATTCATGGCCGGCGCCAGCATCACCGGCGCCTCGGTGGCGAGGCACAGCGTGCCCAGGAGGTCCACGGCCAGGCCCTGGGCGAGATGCGCGATGAAGTCCGCGGTGGCGGGAGCGACCAGCACGAGCTCCGCCCAGCGGCCGAGCTCGATGTGGCCCATGGCATGCTCCGCCGCCATGTCCCAGAGTTCGCTGCGTACCGGCCGGCCGGATACCGCCTGGAAGGTGAGCGGCGTGATGAAACGCTGGGCGCCGGCGGTCATCACCACCTGTACCTCCGCTCCGGCCTCGCGCAGGCGGCGCACGATGTCGGGGCTCTTGTAGACCGCCACACCGCCACTCACGCCGAGGAGGATCTTTTTGCCGCGTACGCTCATGTCAGCCGGCCTTCAGGGTGACGCGGGCGAACTTGCGCTTGCCCACCTGCAGCACGTAGCTCGCACCGGGCTTGAGCTTCAGGCCCCGGTCCGAGACCTTCTCGCCGTCCACTTTCACCCCGCCCTGCTCCAGCATGCGGTTCGCCTCGGAGGTGCTGGCGGTGAGGTCGCACTGCTTGAGCAGCGCGCCGATGGCGAAGCCGCCGGGTTCCGCGGCGAGCTCGAACTCCGGCATCTCCCCCGGCAGGGCGCCCTTCTGGAAACGGGCCACGAACTCCTCCTGGGCGGCGCGGCCCGCAGCCGCGCCGTGGAAGCGCGCCACGATCTCCTCGCCGAGGAGGAACTTGATGTCCCGTGGGTTGGCGCCCCCGGCGATCTGCTTCTTGAAGCCCCCGATCTCGGCGAGGGAGCGGAAGCTCAGGAGCTCGAAGTAGCGCCACATGAGATCGTCGGAGATGGACATGAGCTTGCCGAACATCTCGCCCGGCGGCTCGTTGATGCCGATGTAGTTGCCGAGGGACTTGGACATCTTCTGCACGCCGTCCAGGCCCTCCAGGATCGGCATGGTGAGCACCACCTGCGGCTTCTGGCCGTAGTGTTCCTGCAGCTGGCGGCCCACCAGCAGGTTGAACTTCTGGTCAGTACCGCCGAGCTCCACGTCCGCCTGCAGCGCCACCGAGTCGTAGCCCTGCACCAGGGGATAGAGGAACTCGTGGATGGCGATGGGCTCGCCCGCGGCGTAGCGCTTGCTGAAGTCGTCGCGCTCCAGCATGCGCGCGACGGTG
>DASYZF010000106.1:0-4335 GCA_035946515.1 Gammaproteobacteria bacterium
TTCGGCGGCGGCGCCGAAGGGAGCGAGGGCGGCCACGGCGTCGTCCTTGAGCGCCAGGGCGCGGCGGCGCGAAGGCTCGAGGCCGAGGATGCTGGGATAGGTGGGCTTGTGGCGGGCGGAATCGGCGCCGGCCTGCTTGCCCAGGGTCGCGGTCTCGCCTTCCACGTCGAGGATGTCGTCCTGGATCTGGAAGGCTAAGCCGACGCACTTCGCGTAGCGGTCCAGGGCTGTGAGCTTATCCGCGGCCAAGCCCGGAGCGCTCTGGGCAGCGAGCAGGACGCTCGCGCGGATGAGCGCCCCGGTCTTGTAGATGTGCATGAGCTCGAGTTCGGCGAGGTCCAGGGTCTTGCCTGCGGCGGCGAGGTCGATGGCCTGGCCGCCCGCCATGCCGGCGGAACCGCTGGCGTTGGCCACGATGCGCAGCATCTCCACCCGCACCGCGGGCGAGACGGTCATGGCCTTGTCTTCCGTGAGGATGGAGAAGGCCAGCACCTGGAGGGCGTCGCCGGCGAGGATGGCGGTGGCTTCGTCGTAGGCGATGTGGCAGGTGGGCCGGCCGCGGCGCAGCTCATCGTCGTCCATGGCCGGCAGGTCGTCGTGGATCAGGGAATAGGCGTGGATGATCTCCACCGCCGCCGCGGGGCCGTCGAGCTTGTCGGGCGACACGCCGAGCGTCTCGCCGGTGGCATAGATGAGGAGCGGGCGCATGCGCTTGCCCCCGCCCAGGACGGCGTAACGCATGGCGCTGTGGAGGCGTTCGGGACGTTTCTCCGCCGGCGGCAGCCAGCGGTCCAGCACTTTTTCCATCCGCGCGGCGTAATCGGTGACGCGCGCTTTGAATCCGGAACTCATTCGTCTTCTTCGGTCTCGAACGGCTCCAGCGTCTGCTTGCCGCCTTTCTCCACCAGCTGCTCCACCTTGAGCTCGGCTTCCTTGAGGGCCGTCTGGCACTGGCGGGTGAGGTTGATGCCCCGCTCGAAGTGCTTGAGGGCTGCTTCGAGGCTCAAGTCGCCCTTCTCGAGAGTGGAGACGATGTTCTCCAGCTCGGCCAGGGCTTTCTCGAAGTCGGGGACGGCGCTCGGCTCGGACTTGGGGGCTTTGGCCACGTTGGTCTCCTCGGAGGCGGACGCACGATACGCGCGGGGCCGGGTGGGGGTCAAACCCCTATGTTGACAGGGGCCGCGGAGGGGACTAGAGTTTAGACTCAGTCTAAATACCGACTCCCGGTCCCCGGGGCCGGGATCCGTCACCGCTTCTAGCTGGAGGGAATCATGAGCAACCTGAAAGGCAGCAAGACCGAGAAGAACCTGAAGGACGCCTTCGCCGGCGAGTCCCAGGCGAACCGCCGCTATCTCTATTTCGCCAACAAGGCCGACGTGGAAGGCTTCAACGACGTGTCCGCCGTGTTCCGCTCCACCGCGGAAGGCGAGACCGGCCACGCCCACGGCCACCTGGAATACCTGGAAGTGGTGGGTGATCCGGCCACGGGCCTGCCCATCGGCGCCACGGACAAGAACCTGAAGGCCGCCATCGCCGGCGAGACCCACGAGTACACCGACATGTACCCGGGCATGGCCAAGACCGCCCGCGAGGAAGGTTTCGGCGAGATCGCCGACTGGTTCGAGACCCTGGCCAAGGCGGAGCGTTCCCACGCCAACCGCTTCCAGAAGGCCCTCGACACCCTCGGCAAGTAAGCGGTAACACGACTCGAAGTCGGCCGGATGCGGGGGTGCGAGGCACCCCCGCGTCTCATCAGGGGAGCAGGAGATCATGTCCCAAGGCGGCGATCAGCGACGTGAAGGCGGCCTCGAGGCCCCAACCCGGCACCACATCGATTGGCAGAACCCGGATTTCTGGAACGAGGAGCTGCTGACCAAAGAACTGGAGCGGGTGTTCGACATCTGCCACGGTTGCCGCCGCTGCTTCAGCCTGTGCAACTCCTTCCCCACGCTCTTCGACGCCATCGACGCTTCAGAGACCCTGGAGCTCGATGGGGTGGACAAGAAGGTCTATTGGCAGGTGGTGGACCACTGCTACCTCTGCGACATGTGCTACATGACGAAGTGCCCCTACGTGCCGCCCCATCCCTGGAACCTGGACTTCCCGCACCTGATGCTCCGGGCCAAGGCGGTGAAGTTCAAGAAGGAGGGGGCGAGCTTTAGGGACAAGCTGCTCTCCTCGCCGCAACAGCTCGGGCAGTTCGCCGGCATCCCCATCGTGGTGCAGGCGGTGAACGCGGCCAACAAGAACGGCGCCATGCGGAAGGTGCTGGACAAGACCTTAGGGATACACCCGGACGCGGTGGTGCCGGAGTTCCACAGCGATACGGCCAGGAAGCGCCTCAAGGGCCATGAACCCCTGGCGGTGGCGCCGGAACCCGTGGACGGCACGAAGGGCAGGGTGGCGCTCTACGTCACCTGCTACGGGAACCACAACCAGCCGGAGCTGGCGGTGGATCTCGTGAAGGTCTTCGAGCACAACGACATCCCGGTGCGGCTCACGCCCCAGGAGAAGTGCTGCGGCATGCCCAAGCTCGAGATGGGCGACCTCGAGTCCATCCGCAAGAACAAGGAAGAGAACATCCCCATGCTGGCTGCGCTGGTGGACGAGGGCTGGGATATCGTGGCGCCTATCCCCTCCTGCGTGCTCATGTACAAGCAGGAACTGCCGCTGATGTTCCCGGAGGACCAGGACGTGCTCAAGGTGCGGGACGCCATCTACGATCCCTTCGAATACCTGATGCTGCGCCACAAGGCGGGCAAGCTGAAGACGGATTTCAAGGAGAGCCTGGGCAAGATCTCCTACCACGTGCCCTGCCACCAGCGGGTGCAGAACGTGGGACTCAAGACCAAGGAAGCCCTGGAACTGGTGCCGGATACGAAAGTGGAGGCGATCGAGCGCTGCTCGGGCCACAACGGCACCTACGCCGTGAAGAGCGAGTTCCACGAGGTCTCCATGAAGATCGGCCGGCCGGTCATGACCAAGGTGGAGGGCTCGGGCTGCGACCACTACATCAGCGACTGCCCCATGGCGGCGGAGCAGATCCAGAACGGTCTCAAAGACCGCAAGGAACCTGAATTGCCGATGGAATTACTCCGTAAAGCTTACGGGCTGACCTGAAATGGGTCTTTTGCCCTCTGGCGTTGTTGCGGCCGCCACTCAGAGTCCTCACGTACTACAAAGTACGCTCCGGGCTCCTCGGGCGTCCGCGCCTAGCCAGAGGCCAAAATCCCTCATTTCAGGCAGTACAATCAAACATTCGATTTCAGGAATCTAGGAGAAGAACATGTCCAGCGAGGGTTATCACGAACCCATCGAGGAGTTGAGCGACGAGGTGCGTGACTTCCACCGCGCCGTGGTCTCGCTCATGGAGGAGCTGGAGGCAGTGGACTGGTACAACCAGCGGGTCGCCGCCTGCAAGGACAAGGAACTGGCCCGGATCCTCGCCCACAACCGGGACGAGGAGATCGAGCACGCCTCCATGGTGCTGGAGTGGATACGCCGCAAGAACCAGCGCTTCGACCATGAGCTGCGCGAATATCTTTTCAAAGACGGACCCATCAAGGATCGCGAAGACTGACATGCAGACCGCCGCCATGCACAAGCTCGAACGCAAGGACCTCATGAACCTGGAGGAGTACGCCGCGAAGCGTCCTGCCTTCCGTGAGGAGATCATCACCCACAAGCGCGCCCGCACCCTGCATATCGGGCCGCACCTGACGCTGTTGTTCGAGGACCGCCTCACCATGCAGTACCAGGTGCAGGAGATGCTGCGGGCCGAGCGCATCTTCGAGGCGGAGGGCATCCAGGAGGAACTGGACGCCTACAACCCCCTGATCCCGGACGGCCGCAACTGGAAGGCCACCCTGCTCATCGAGTACGGCGACGAGACGGAGCGCCGGACGGCCTTGGGCCAGCTCATCGGCATCGAGGACAAGGTCTGGCTGCAGGTGGCGGGCCATGGCCGCGTGGCGCCCATCGCCGACGAGGACCTGGAGCGGGAGACGGAGGAGAAGACCTCCTCGGTGCACTTCCTGCGCTTCGAGCTGACGGTGGAGATGGCCGCGTCCCTGAAGCAGGGCGCCGCCCTCGACGCCGGCGTGGACCATCCCCACTACCGGCACGAAGTGAAACCGGTGCCTGATGCGTTGCGCAAGGCCCTGATCGCCGACCTCGCCTGAATCGCGTAAGCGGCTGAAAACCGGTTAGAATCCCCGGCGTCGCGGGTGCCCAGGGGCGCCCGCCTAGCGCATAGGTGAATCCGACCGCATGGCCGCCAAATACGATGCCGCAGACATCGAGGTCCTCTCCGGCCTCGACCCGGTGCGCAAACGC
>DASYZF010000107.1:0-5403 GCA_035946515.1 Gammaproteobacteria bacterium
CGTGGTGGTGGCCCAGGGCATGGGCCGGCTCGGCATCCTGCAGCTCCTGCCCCAGGTGCTGAAGGGCCAGCACATGCACCACCCCAAGGTGATCAAGTTCCGTACCGCCCAGCTCACGGTGGAATCCGACGAGCCCCTGCCCATCCACGCCGACGGCGAGCTGCACTACACCGGGCCGACGAAGCTCGATATCGAGCTGCTACCGAAGAAGCTGGAAGTGATCTGCTAGGGAAGGAAACCGGCTAATTTAGAACTGGATGCCGGCCTTCGCCGGCATGACGGACAAAACGCTGATGTCCGCGACGCTTCTAAGAAGTCTTTTTTCTAGAGCCTTTAAGAGTACCGAGATAGATGGCGACCAGCGTGATGACGGCGCCAGTCAACTCCACAAAAGTAAATCGCCGTCCGAAAAAGACGCCGTCCCAGATGAACGCACAGGCCGGCTGCAACAGCAGGATGAGGCCCACCTGGGACGCACCCACGCTGCTCATGCTGTTGGAGATGAGCACCCACCCGAGCACCTGGGGAACGAGCCCGTAGAGCACGAGCCAGAAGGCGTCGCTCGCGGTGGGGATGGCGAAAGAGACCCCTTCCACCAGCATGCAGACCGCCAGCATGGCCGCCGTGACCAGTGACACCACGGTGATGGCCGCATAGGAGGAACCCCCGCCGGCGCGGGAGCTGCGCAGGGACAGGAGGTAACCGGCGTAGCTCACGGCCGCCAACAGCGCCAGGATCACGCCGTAGTGATACAGCGGCGGCAGATGCGCCCAGTCGGCCCCCACGAGCAGGGCCAGGCCCGCCATGGCGAGCACGATGGCCGCCCACTGGGGCAGCGTGAGCCGCTCCTTCAGGAACAGCACCCCCACCCCGGCCAGCACGAACACCTGGAAGTTGGCCAGGAGCGTCGCGACCCCCGGGCCCACGTAGAGGATACTGCGGTGCCAGAGGAAAAGATCCAGGGCGAAGAAGAAGGCGGCGAGCGAGAGCAAGCCGAAGGCACGGGGCCTGAGCCACAGGCTCTCGCGCCGGAACAGCATGACGCCGAGCAGGATGAGGCCGCCGAAGAAGACACGGTAGAAGCCGCTGGCGGTGGGCGGCACGCTGACGAGCTTCACGAACACCGCTGAGAAGCTGATCAGGACGGCCCCGATGATGAGCTGGAGCATGGGCGGACGGGCCTAAATTGGGCGTCGCGCGCGGATGCGCGCGCGCCAATCATACCCGTTCGTCAGGGCCAGCTGGAGTATGGAAAAGAACTCAAAAGCGTCGCGAGCGAGTCCGCAGCATGCTGCGGACGCCTGCGCAGGAAAGCGCAGGCGAGGTCTGCCTGCTGCACATGGATGTGCAGCGGGGAAGGTGACACAGCCACCCAGTTGCTTCGTCCCCGGTTCCAGCACTGCGAGTCCTTGCGCCCGTCGCTCCCGGGCATCCTGCCCTCCCGCGACGTTAGGCCATCCTGGCCGTCACGACACCCCGGCAAGCGCCGCAGCTTTTGAGTCACTCTCAATGACCTAACGCAGCCTCGAGCTCGGCGAAGGTGGACGCGATCCCGATGGTGTCCAGCCGGGTGCCGAGCTGGCGCCCGATGCGGGTGCTGGAGAAGATGCCGCGGATGGCATCGCCCTCCGCCGTGCGTTCCACCACCAGCATGTGCTGGCGGCCGCTGCGCTTCAGGGTGAGGATGATGTCGCCGATGCGCGCGTCCTCCACGTCGCGCATGGACAGGGTCTCGAGCTGGCCGACGGGAGTCATGATGTCCTTGACCCTGAGCTCGGCATGGGTCACGCCGAGCTCCCGTTGCACGCGCAGCGGGCGCTCGCCGTGGATGTCGTTCAAGGTCACGAGCCCGAGCAGCCGGCGGGCCTCGTCCAGCACGAACAGCAGCCGCACCTGGGTGTGCTTCATGCGCTCCTCGGCCTTGTTGAGGGAGGCATCGGGCTCGATGGCCGCGGGGGTGACGTGCCGCAGGTCCGTCATGGCGTCGAACGCGGGGTGGGCGGGCGTCACGCCGGTAGGGAGTTCGTGGGCGGAGCGCACGAGGTGGGCGCCGCTGCGCACCAGACTCAGGGGCAGGTTCCTATAGGGAAGACTCATCTCGCCGTCCTTTCGCCGCCTGGCGCGGCATCAAAGGCGTCGCACCCGGGATGACGGGGCGCAGGCGCATAAAAACGAGAGATTTTGTCGGCTGGCTAGGCGCGGGCGGGCGAGAAAGCGAAATGTACTCGACAGTACATGAGCATTTCGAGCACGCCAGCAACGACGCCAGACGGCAAAAGATCCGTTTTTATTATAGCTCCGCCCACATGCGCATGAGATTGGCTCTTACCTTGCTCGCCTTCATGGCTTCTTGTGACCCGGGAGCCACGCCCCGGGCCCAGCGAGCCAGCTCCGCCAACTCCTGCAGGATCTCGCGCCGCGCCTGGTCGCGCACGAAGCTCTGGCACCAGACGACGGCGGCCAGGCGGCTGCCGCGGGTGACGGGCTCGACCCGATGGATGGTGGTGGCGTCGTAGACCATCGCGCCGCCGGCCGGCATGCGTACCTGGCGGGCCTCGCCGTCGCTGTTGATGGTGAGGGCGCCGCCGTCGTATTCGCCGAGCTCGCTCAGGAACACGGTCACGGAGACGTCGGCGCGCAGGGGCTGGCCGCCGCCCATGATGGCGTTGTCCACGTGGCCGCCGTACTGCATGCCGGGATCGTAACGGTTGAACAGGGTGGGCATGAGCTGGCGCGGCAGCACGCGCTGGGTGAAGGCCTCGCTCCGCAGGAGCGCGCCGCCGACGAGCTGGCGCGCCTCGTCGAGACCGGCCTCGCCGGCCGGGGCCTGCAGGTTGTCCTTCACATCGCGTACCGCGTCGCCGGCGGTGGCGCGGCCGTCCGCGAACTTGACGTCCTTGAGCGCGGCGCGGATGCGCGCGACCTCGTCGGTGCTCAGCAGCCCCTCGATCTTGAAGAACATGACGGAACCCTCGTTTGCCCCGCGCCCATATCACCCGGGCGCGCACGGGCTGTCAATACGCCGCGGGGCCGCGGGCGGCGGAAACGGGCCCCGTGATACAATCTTGGGCCTGTTTTTCAGGCCTTTTCCCGCGTCTTAAGCCACACGGTCTTCATCCATGTCCGCCAAACAGATACGCATCACCAACGTGCACCTCGACCTCGGCGCCGGGCGCCGCGGCACCGACATGGGCTCTTCCGCCATGCACGTGGCCGGGGTCGTGGCCGCGCTCAAGAAGCTCGGCCACGAGGTCAAAGGAATGCACAACATCGGCCAGGTCTCCATGGAAGCCGCGGAGATCGGCGAGAAGAACGCCCGCTACCTGGGCGTGATCAGCGAAGTCTGCCGCGACCTCGCGGGTGCGGTGGAGAACACCCTGGACCACGGCGAGTTCCCCCTGGTGCTGGGGGGCGACCATTCCCAGGCCATCGGCACGGTGACGGGCATCGCCCGCCACCTGCGCCGCCAAGGCAAGGACCTCGGCATCTTCTGGTGCGACGCCCACACGGACATGAACACCCCGGACACGAGCCCCTCGGGCAACATCCACGGCATGCCGCTCTCGGTGCTGCTCGGCCGCGGCCCCAAGGAGCTCACCAGCATCAGCGGCCGCGCCCCGGCCCTGAAACCCGAGCACGTGGTGATCTTCGGCGTGCGCCAGGTGGACGCCAAGGAAGCCAAGGTGGTGAAAGAGATGGGGGTGCGGGTGTTCACCATGAGCGAGATCGACGCCCGCGGGGCCTCCGCCTGCCTCGAGGAAGCCATGGAGATCCTGGGCCGCGCCTCCGGCGGCATCCACCTCTCCTACGACCTGGACGGCTCGGATCCCTCGGTGGCGCCGGGCGTGGGCACGCCGGTGCCCGGGGGCCTCAACTTCCGGGAATCCCACCTGGTGTGCGAGGTGGTGGCCAAGACCGGCAAGCTCGTGGGCATGGAAGTGGTGGAGCTGAACCCCACCATGGATATCGAGAACAAGACCGGCAAGTTCGCTGTCTGGCTTATTCAGTCGGCCCTCGGTCGCACTATTCTTTAAGACTGGATCCCGGCCTTCGCCGGGATGACGGACCTGGAAAGGTGATCTGATGGGCAAGCGTGTCGACGAGTTCAACGCCTTCCGCACCAAAATGAACGAGCGGATCCTGGCGGAGGACAACCGTGTCATCAAGCGCGTGTTCTCCGTGGACAGCCTCACCTACCAGGAAGGCGCACTGTCGAAGAAGACCAAGGAGCTCTTGGGGCTCTCCACCTCTATGGTGCTGCGCTGTGACGACTGCGTGAGCTATCACATCGGGCAGTGCATCGAGTCCGGCTGCACCAAGGATGAGATCGTAGAGGCCATGAGCGTGGCCTTGGTGGTGGGGGGGACGATAGTGATCCCACACATGCGCCGGGCTATCGCGTTCATGGATGAGATGCTGGAAGAAAAGCCAGGTTAATCTGGAACTGGATGCCGGCTTTCGCCGGCATGACGACAAGATAATCAAAGGGGCCGCGTGAAGCGGCCCTTTTTATTTATAAAATACTGAAAAATCAGTGCTTGCTGGCAGCTACCGGCGCCGCCTGGGTGGCGGGCGCGTCCGCCTTCATGGGCGGCAGGGACTTGATGGCGTCCACGAAGCGCTGCGTACCCTCCTCCTGGTTGCCGTACTTGTCCATGTGGCCCGCCGCCATGGCGGCGGACAGGGCGGCGATGCGGTCCTCGGGCGAGGGATGGGTGGCGAGCAGGAGCTGCACGCGGCCGCTCTTGGGATCCACGCCTTCCAAGGTCTGCAACACGGCCAGCAAGCCCTAAGGGTCATAACCCGCACGGGCCGCCAGCACCACGCCGGCCCGGTCCGCGTCCAGTTCGTCGTCCTTGTCGAGACCGGTGGAGTAGAGGTTGCGGGTGGCGTTGGAGATCTTCTCGAAGGCCTGCTGGTCCAGGGTGCTGTTGTAGCCCTTGGAGGCGAGGCCCACCTGGGCCGCCTGGCCGGCGAGGTCCAGCTTGGCGGCACGCCGCAGCGCGTTGAGATGATGCTTCAGCACCACGTGGGTGATCTCGTGGCCGAGCACGCCGGCCAGCTCCGCCTCGCTGTGCATGTGCTGCAGGAGGCCGCGGGTGATGAACACGTAACCGCCCGGGGCGGCGAAGGCGTCGATGTCGTCGGAGTCCACCACGGCGAAGCGCCAGGGGAGGTCCGGCCGGTCGCTCTGCAGCGCCACCCACAGGCCCACCTTGTTCACATAGTCCTGCACCGCCTTGTCCTTGATGGGCTTGGTGGCGCCGAGCAGGGTGGCGGCGGCGGCGTTGCCGATGGCCTCCTCTTCCTCGAGGGTCGCGGGCGTGAAGGCCTGCTTGATGCTGCTGAAGAGGTTGCTGACGTCGATGCTGCCCGCGACGGTGGGCAGGCCGAGCGCCAGGA
>DASYZF010000108.1:0-16300 GCA_035946515.1 Gammaproteobacteria bacterium
CGCCACCCTGCACTACCAGCATTGGGAGCGGGATCGCCCCAAGCAGCACCGTGCCTTCCTCATCGACGCCGGCACCCAGCACCACGGTTACGCCTCGGACGTGACCCGCACCTACTCCGGCGAGGCCGACGAGTTCCAGGCACTCATCGACGGCATGGATCTGGAGCAGCAGGCGCTCGGCGCCCAGGTGAAGCCAGGCGTCGACTTCACCAAGTTGCACCTCGAAGCCCACGCCGCCGTGGCGCGTCTGCTCAAGGAGTTCGGCTTCGTGGACCTGTCGCCGGAAGCGATGCTGGCTCAGGGCATCACCAGCGCCTTCCTGCCCCACGGCCTCGGCCATCTCCTGGGGCTGCAGACCCACGACGTGGGCGGCTTCATGGCCGGGCCCACCGGCGGCAGCCTGCCGAAACCCGAAGGGCACCCGTACCTGCGCACCACCCGCACCCTGGGCGAGGGTTTCGTGGTCACCATCGAGCCTGGGTTCTACTTCATCGCGGCGCTCCTGGACAAGCTCAAGGCGGAACCCGCCGGCAAGCACGTGGATTGGAAGAAGGTGGATGGCTTCCGCAAGTTCGGCGGCATCCGCATCGAGGACAACGTGGTGGCGAAAGCCGCCGGCCCCGAGAACCTGACCCGCGACGCCCTGCGCGCGGCGTGACGCCCGTCACGGCGCAGCGAGGAAACTTAAGGCTCCACGCAGGGTCATAAGCCGGGCTCGAATCAAAGGAGGAAACCCATGAAACGTCTCACCGCGTTCGCATTCGTCTCATCCCTGACATTCCTCGCCGGCGGCGCCTACGCCGCGGACGAGGCACCCGCCGCCAAACCGGCCGCTCCCGAGAACAAGCCGATCCCGAAGGAAGAGAAGAGCGTCACGCACCACAGCGTGAGCATCAACGGCCGCGAGATCAATTACACCGCCACCGCCGGCAACCTGCTCATCAAGGATGAGAAGGATGAGCCGGTGGCGAGCATGTTCTACGTGGCCTACACCGAGGACGGCACCAAGGATTCCGACCACCGTCCCGTGAGCTTCGTCTATAACGGCGGCCCCGGTTCCTCCTCCATCTGGCTGCACATGGGCGCCTTCGGCCCCATGATGGTCGAGACCAGCAACGCGGAACCCACCCCTCCTCCCCCTTATGGCCTCAAGGCCAACCCCTACAGCCTGCTCGACAAGACCGATCTCGTGTTCATCGACGCGGTAAGCACCGGCTTCAGCCAGCCCGTGGGCAAGGGCGAGGGCAAGGACTTCTGGGGCGTGGACGAGGACGCTTCCGCGTTCGGACGCTTCATCCAGCGCTACATCTCCGTGAACGGGCGTTGGAACTCACCCAAGTTCCTGTTGGGCGAGAGCTACGGCACCACCCGCTCCGCCAACCTGGTGGACTGGCTGCAGGACAAGGGCGTGGCCATGAACGGCGTGATCCTGGTGTCCTCGGTGCTCAACTACGGTGACACCTTCCCGGGCACGGACCTGGAATACGTGACCTACCTGCCCTCCTACGCCGCCATCGCCTGGTTCCACGACAAGCTGCCCAACAAACCGGCGGACCTGAAGGCCTTCCTGGAGGAGGTGCGTGCCTTCGCCCGCGGCGAATACTCCGACGCCCTGTTCCAGGGCGCGAGCTTGCCGCAGACGGAATACAACGAGGTGCTGCAGAAGCTCCACGCCTACACCGGCCTCTCCGAGCAATACCTCAAGGAAGCCGATCTGCGCGTGAGCGCCACGCGCTTCCGCGCCGAGTTGCTGCGCAATTCCGACCGCACCATGGGCCGCTACGACGCGCGCTTCGAGGGCATCAACGTGGACGATGCGGAGGAGACGCCGGACTACGACGCCTCCGATACCGCCATCAGCGCCGCCTTCACCGCCGCCTTCAACCGCTACCTGCGGGCGGACCTGGGCTACACCGGCGACGCGGACTACCGCGTGACCGGTTACGACGTGATCCGCAACTGGGATTGGAAGCATCCGCTCCCGGGCCGGCCGGGCTTCTTCACGCCGCCGCTGCCGGATGTGCAGGCCAACCTCGCAGACGCCATCCGCAAGAACCCGCACCTCAAGGTGTTCTCGGCCAACGGCTACTTCGACCTGGCCACGCCGTTCTTCAAGACCGAGTTCGATCTCGACCAGATGGACCTGCCGCCGGAGCTCATGAAGAACGTGGAGTTCGGCTACTACCCCTCAGGCCACATGATCTATCTCAACCCGGTGGCCCATAAGCAGCTCACCGCCGACCTGGACAAGTTCTACGACCAAGTTACGCAGTAAGCCGTCGCTGGCATCACCAGGACACTTAAGACGCCCGCCTTCCGACGGGCGTCTTTTTCCGGCAGTTGTCCGCTGACTGTCCGTCTGCTGTCCGGATGGATTTTTACCCCGGACACCTGGAACGGCGGAGTTCCGCGGGGGTCTTAACCCCCTACCCGGCAGGGTACACTGCCGGCTCCCAAAGGAGGACCCCGAATGCCACGTCTGCTCGCTCTCTGCTGCCTTGCGCTGCCCCTGGCTCTAGGCCAGCCGGTCTCCGCCGCCGACGCACCCGCCTCCAAGGCGGACACCGCCCCCGGCGACCAGCCCAAGGAAGAGAGCTCTGTCACCCATCACAGCCTCGCCCTCGACGGCAGGACCATCAAGTACACCGCCACCGCCGGCACGCTGCTGCTCAAGGACGACAAGGACGAGACTGACGCCAGCGTGTTCTACGTGTCCTACACCCAGGACGGCACCGATCCGACACATCGCCCCGTGACCTTCCTCTACAACGGCGGACCCGGCTCCGCCAGCATCTGGCTGCACATGGGCTCGGTAGGTCCGGTGCGCGTCGAGACGGCGGATGCCGCGTCCACCCCCGACGCGCCTTATTCCCTGGTGAGCAACCAGTACAGCCTGCTGGACAAGACCGACCTCGTGTTCATCGACGCCATCGGCACCGGCTACAGCCGCGCCGCAGGCAAGGCCAGGGACAAGGACTTCTGGGGTGTGGAACAGGACGGCAAGGCCTTCACCCAGTTCATCCAGCGCTACCTCTCCAAGAACGGCCGCTGGAACTCACCCAAGTACCTCATGGGCGAGAGCTACGGCACCACCCGCTCGGCGCTGCTCTCCAACATGCTGAGCAACGCCGGCGTGGCGCTGAACGGCGTGATCCTGGTGTCGTCGATCCTCGACTTCGGCACCGAGAGCTTCAACGTCGGCAACGACCTGCCTTTCATCACCAACCTGCCGAGCTACGCGGCCGTCGCGTGGTATCACGACAAGCTCAAGCCCAGGCCCGCGGACCTGCCCGCCTTCCTCGAGGAAGTGCGCGCCTTCGCGGCCGGGGAGTACGCCGACGCCCTGATGCAGGGCGACAAGCTCGATGTGGCCACCCGCGCCGACGTGCTGAAGAAGCTCTCCGCCTATTCCGGTCTCAGCGAGACCTACCTCACCGAGAGCCGGCTGCGCATCTACCCCTTCCGCTTCATGAAGGAACTGACGCGCGACGAGGGGGTGACCGTGGGCCGTCTCGACGCGCGCTACACCGGCATCGACATCGACAACGCCGGCGAAGCCCCGGAGTTCGACCCGGCGAACAGCTACCTCAGCGGCCCCTTCAACGCCGCCTTCCATGACTACATGACCAACACCCTCGACTACAACCCGGACCGGGACTACGTGCTGAGCGCCCGCGCCGGACGCGACTGGGACTGGAAGCACGACAACGGCTTCAACCCCTGGTGGCCGGGCTCCTTGGACGTGGCCGAAGACCTGCGTCAGGCCATGACCCACAACCCGCACATGAAGCTGTTCGTGGCCAACGGCTACTTCGACCTCGCCACGCCGTTCTTCGCCACCGAATACACCATCGACCACATGGGCCTGGATCCCTCGTTGCGGGGTAACGTGCAGTTCGGCTACTACGACTCCGGCCACATGATCTACCTGCACGTGCCGGCGCTGAAGGCGCTCAAGGCTGACCTCGCCAGGTTCTACGACGCCACGGCCCACTGAGCCGGCGCCAGAAACAAGCGACCTTAAGGAGAGCACCATGAAGAGACTCGCCCTGTTACTCGCTTTCGCCGCCGTGCTGGCCGTGCCGGCCTACGCCGACGACGACGCCGGCAAAGACGCGGCCGCCGCGGCCAAAGAAACTCCGGTACCGAAGGAGGAGAAGTCCACCACCCATCACAGCGTCACCGTCGGCGGCAAAAGCATCGCCTACGACGCTACCGCCGGTACCCTGCTCATCAAGAACGACAAGGATGAGCCGGTGGCGAGCGTGTTCTACGTGGCCTACACCACGGGCGATACCCACCGTCCCGTGACCTTCATCTTCAACGGCGGACCCGGCTCCTCCTCCATGTGGCTGCACATGGGCTCCATCGCGCCGCTGCGCGTGGTGACGCCGGACGCACAGCCCACGCCGCCCGCCCCCTACGACCTGGCGCCCAACCCTTACTCGCTGATCGACAAGAGCGACCTCGTGTTCGTGGATGCCATCGGCACGGGCTTCAGCAAACCGGTCGGCAAGGGCGAGGGCAAGGATTTCTGGGGCGTGGACCAGGACGTCTCGGCTTTCGGCCGCTTCATCCAGCGCTATATCAGCGTGAACGACCGCTGGAACTCCCCAAAATTCCTCCTGGGCGAGAGCTACGGCACCACCCGCGCCGCGGGCCTCTCCCTGTGGCTGCAGCAGAAAGGTATCGCGCTCAACGGCGTGACGCTGGTCTCCTCCTGGCTCGACCCCTATGTGGATTTCTTCGGGCCCAACTACGCGGTGGACGAACCCTACGAACTCTACCTGCCCACCATGGCGGCCAGCGCCTGGTACCACCATAAGGTGTCGAACGCCCCGGCGGACGTCGCCGCGTTCGTGCAGCAAGCCCGCGAGTTCGCCTTGGGCGAGTACGCCACCGCGCTCACCCACGGGGACAACCTGAGCCCGGCCGACACCCAGGCCATCGCCCAGAAGCTCTCCGGTTTCACCGGCCTGCCGGTGAAGTACATCCTCGAAGCCAAGCTGCGCATCACCCCCGACCGTTTCGAGAAAGAGCTGTTGCGCGACGAAGGCCGTGTCACGGGCCGCCTGGACGCCCGCTACACCGGCATCGACCACGACAACGCTGGCGAGACCCCCGAGTCCGACGCCGCCTCGGATGCCTTCGGCCCGGCCTTCGTGGCCGCCTTCAACAACTACGTGCGTACCGACCTCAAGTTCGGGGAGGACATGAGCTACAAGCCCACCAACTACCTGGTAGGCAACGACTGGGACTGGAGCCACAAAGTGGACGGCCAGAAAGCGCCGCTCTTCGACGTGGCCGAGGACCTACGCCAGGCCATGACTCAGAACCCGCACATGCTGGTGATGTCCGCCAACGGCTACTTCGACTTCGCCACGCCGTTCCTGGAGACGGAGTACACCCTGGACCACATGGGGCTTGACCCGTCCCTGAAGAAGAACCTGCGCTACACCTACTACCAGTCAGGCCACATGATCTACATGCACGATGCGGCCCTGAAGCAGTTCAAGGCCGACCTGACGAAGTTCTACGACGATGCGACGCACTGATCGCTGCTTTTAGGATCCGAGACAGGACGCCCGCCAAATGGCGGGCGTCTTTTTTACGCGAGAGCACATCGGCGCATGGATGCGCCGTAGCATTAGATTCGCCCATCACGCTAAAGAGAGCGCCGAGTCCGGCGTGTAGCGGACTCGGCGTGTTGAAAAGCCCCGGACGGGCTTTTCAATTAAATTGTGAGGACCGGAGCGTCTCGCTCCGGTCCGGATGGTGGAACAGGAGCACCACCAGCACCGAGGAGAGCGCCAGGCCCGCCAGCACCCAGAACACGGTCTCGAAGCTGCCGGTCCCGGCCACGAGTTCGCCCGTGAGCGTGGGCGCGAGGTAGCCCGCCAGGGCGAAGAGCGCGTCCATGACCCCGAGCGCGGTGCCGGAGCGTTCCCGGGCCACATCCACGTTGATGGCGTAGTAGGCGCTGTTGGTGCTCATGCTGAGCGCCACCGCCAGGGTAATGAAGCCCAGCGCCACGCCGAAGCTGTGGGTGTAGATCACCGGCAGGATGCAGAGCGCCGCCAGGAGCTGGGAGATCCAGATAGGGTGCGAGCGGGCGATGCGCAGGCTGCCGGTGCGCTTGAGCAGCCAATCGGAAAGATAGCCGAAGGCCCAGAGCAACACCGCCGCCGAGAGCCAGGGCAGCACGTTGAAGAGGCCCACCTGCTTCAGGTCCAGGTGATAGACCTGCTGGAAGTAGCTCGGCAACCAGGTCATGAAGAAGAAGAGGTAATAACCGAACACGAAGAACGCCCAGTCGTTGGCAAGCAGCGTTGGGTTCGAGAGCAGGAACCGCCACAGCTGCATCCCGTGACTGCGGCGCGCGGGCAGCGCGGCTGGGTCCCGGTGCCGCTCGGTGCCTTCGCGGATGTGGGCGAGCTCGGCGGCGTCCACATGGGGACTCTGTTCCGGGAAATCCCTGAACAGGGACCACCACAGCGGCAGCCACAGCGCACCGAGCACCATCAGCACCAGGAACATACCGCGCCAACCGAGGTGCAGGATGAGCTGGGTCACCAGCGGGGCGCCGATGGCGAGCGCCAGGGGCACGGCCACGAGCGAGTTGGACAAGGCGATGGCCCGTTCCCGGCTGGAGAGCCAGTCCGCCACCGCCCGGTTGAGCGCCGGGAAGTTCGGCCCCTCCGCCACCCCGAGCAGCACCCGCGCGGCGTAGAGCATCACGAAGCCCGAGGCGAGGCCGGTCATGCCGATGGACACGGACCAGAGCAACGAGGCGCCGAACAAGGTGAGCCGCGCGCCGTAGTGGTCGGCCCAGATCCCGCCCAGGAAGGTGGTGACGATGTAGCCGATGCCGAAAGCGCCGAGGATGCGGCCGACTGCGGTGGTGTCGAAGCCGAACTCGGCCGAGATGCCGTGCACCGCATAGGAGAGCGCCGAGCGGTCCACATAGTTCACGACGGTGATGAAGAAGATCAGGCCGACGACCAGCCAGCGGAATCGGGTTCTCGGCATGGACCAGGGCTCCCGGAGGGCAACCCCCATGTTACCCCCGGCGGCGCGATTCCGGATGCAGATGCCGTTCGACACCGGCCAGCAGGCTGTCCATACCCTCGCCGGCTTTCTGCAAGGCTTCCGGCGAACTGCGTGGATACGCCCTGGCACCGGGCCTGATTCGGATGGCCTTGCCGTTGACGCGCTCCACCGCACCGCTTTCGAGCAGCTCGTCCAGGATGGCGCGGTAGGGCACGTCGCCGCCGCAGCTCTTCACGAGGTGCATGAAGGAATCGGCACCGTCCTTCACCTGCAGCACCCGCGGGCGACCGCGGCTGTCCGCATAGGGTGGCGACATCCAGCCCGCCAGCACCCGCGCGGCGCGGTTGCGGCACAGCACCTCCCCCTGCTCGCCCGGCTGCGGCTGGCGCGAGAGGCGCATGACTTCCTTACGCGAGAGTCCGGTGAGGATCGCGGCCCGGGACTTGAACTGCTTGCTGCGCCCACTGAGCGAGAACACAGGGTCGTGCAAGGCCGTATCCACGAACACCCAGCGCGAGATCTCCTCGAACTCGATGTTGGACATGCCGTGTCGCAGGGCGATGCGGGCGACAGGGCGCAGGATGCGCACCATGATCAGCACTAGCGCCTTGTGCAGCACAGGTCTCTTGACGGCGGCGACTATGACGGACTCCCTTTCCTCGGCGTGCTGCCGCACGCGGCTTCCGGCCGCGGCGGCTTGGTTCTTTGCCGATGGATATACACCACCGCCCCCGGTTCTGGAAGTGCCGGCTTGCAAAGGGATTTTTGGATTCCATGTCCCAAAAATAATTTGGGATTAATTGACCAAACCTCAGTGCGGCGGCGATGCATCGCGTCGCCCGGCGGAGCGCACGAAGGGGCTTAAATCACGGGGAAACTGCGCCTTCGGCCGGATGGAGAAGCGCACGCGTCCGGCGGAGCGCGGATACTCGGATCCTCGCAGAGCCAATTTCGCACACAAAAAATTAGTGTGTCGAAATATCCGCGCTGCGACGCGGTGCGCGCAAGTCTGCGCGGCCTTGGCACATCATTTATGAGACGTCGGCGGCGTGAAATGCAGGGTCACGCTCGCATGCTGGAGTGGCACCGCGCTCACGCCCGGAGGTGCTTCGAAGTACCACTGCTGCAGCGCCACCACCGCCGCGGTGTCGAACACTCCCGGCGGCACCGACTTCACCACTTTAACGTTGCTCGGGTCGCCACTCGCGTCCACGTCAAAGCTCAAGGTAACCGCACCCGCGACCGGAGCGGCGAGGAGGGACTCGGGATACGGCGGCGTCACGCGATACACCTGCCAGCCATCGCGCGGCACGATGTCGCAGCGGCTCGCGGGCAGGTACATCTCCTGCTGATGCCGGCAGAGGAAGCGGGTGCGCTCCGAGACGGCATCGGGCCCGAAGAAGAGTGGATAGATGAAGGCTCGAGCCACGGGCTTGCCTGATCCCACGTAAGGGCGGAAGCGCAGCCCCGCGAAAGCCGCAGTGACCGCCGCTGTGTTGTCGGGGGAGAGCTTGCTCATGAGCACCGTGGTCTTCTGCACGGAGCCGTCCGGTTCCACCTCGAAGCGCAGCAGCATCTGGCTGTCTTCGGTGACCGTGAGCCGGGCCTCCAGCGCCGTGGGAGCCGAGTCGCTCACGGGCGAAGCGATGAGGAGCGGGACCGGGGGTGCCGGGGGGAGGGTTGAAACCTTGGGAGACGCGGCACACGCGGCCAAGAGCCCGCAGGCGGCCAGGAGCAGGCCGGATTTCATCATGCTATTCACGGGATTATCGGAGCTTCTAGAGAGGAAGGGGTGGCGGGGCTACCTTAACACGCGATCCCGGACCCTCCCAAACCGGACCTAGGCGGAAGTGTGGCTCTGGTACTATACTGTACAAATATACAGTTACCCTTTTACCGCCCGTGAAACCGCCGGAAGCACACAAAGGCCGCGGCGCCCTCTCCAACCCCGAGGGCCGCTTCGAGAACATCCGCAAGTTCGTGGAGGACGACGGCTGGAACCGGCCCGTCGAGGAAGAGGACGAACTCCCGCCTCTCAAGACCGAGGTGCGGCCCGATCCCACCCGCACCCTCATCAGCCGTAACGACTCGCCCGACATCCCTTTCTCCCAATCCATCAACCCCTACAAGGGTTGCGAGCACGGCTGCATCTACTGCTACGCCCGACCGAGCCATGCCTATCTCAACCTCTCGCCCGGCCTCGACTTCGAGACCAAGCTCTTCTACAAGGCTGACGCGGCCACCTTGCTCGACAAGGAACTGCGCAAGCCCGGCTACCGGGTGAGCAGCCTGATGTTGGGCGCCAACACCGACCCCTACCAGCCGGTGGAGAAGAAACTCGAGGTCACCCGTTCCATCCTCGAGGTGGTGCGCCGCTTCCACCACCCGGTGGCCATCATCACCAAGAGCATACTCATCACCCGGGACCTGGACATCCTGAGCGAACTCGCCAGAGAACGCCTGGTGTCGGTGATGGTGAGCATCACGACGCTGGACGACGGACTGAAGCGCAGCCTGGAACCGCGCACCGCGAGCCCGCAAGCGCGCTTGCGCACCGTGGAAGCGCTGGCCAGGGCCGGGGTGCCGGTGGGCGTCATGACCGCGCCGATCATCCCCATGATCAACGACGCCGAGATGGAGCGCATCCTGGAACTCGCTGCCGGGGCCGGCGCCTGCAGCGCCGGCTACGTGCTGCTGCGCCTGCCCTACGAGCTCAAGGACCTCTTCAAGGAATGGCTCACGGCCCACTACCCGCTCAAGGCCGAGCACGTGATGAGCCTGATACGCCAGTCGCGCGGCGGTGTGGAATACCAGTCGGAGTTCGGCACCCGCATGCGCGGCACCGGCAAATACGCGGATCTCATCGCCCAGCGCTTCACGCTCGCCTGCAAACGCCTCAAGCTCGGCCTCGGCCGGCGCATGGGCATCGACCTGACCCGCTTCCGGGTGCCGCCGGAAGGCGGGCAACTGGACCTCTGGGGAGACTGACCCCGGGATTCAGTGCAGCGCGAACTGGCGGACCGGCTCGGCCTGCAGGGCCTTGAGCTCCCGCGCCACCAGCTTGGGATCCTTGAGGTTCATCTCCACGAGACGCTTCAGGTGCTCGAAGCTCTGTGCGTCGCGCGCTTCCCAGGTGCAGCCGATGCGGTCCGCGTCGGTGTGCATCACCACCGCGTCGAGGTCGAGGGTGATGAGCTCCGCCAGACGCCATTCCACCCGCAGCCGCTCGCCCGGGATCGGCCGCCATTCCGCCGGGCAGCGGGCCAGGAAGCCCCGCAGCGACAGGTCCACGAGCGTACATTCCCAGTCCGCGTCGCCGTCCCGGGTACGGATGACCGATGCGAAGCGGAAGCGTGTGTAGCGCCGGCGTTCAGCGGCTTTCACGGTCACGGATGGCTCCCCGCGTTCCCCGCCACAGGCCTTGGAGTATAGGTCAGCCTCCCCGGCGCGGCTTCACACAGGCGTCATATTCTGGTACTAAGTCACGGGCCCTCCCGTCAGCAACCGCCTCCAAGAGCGGCGCCGCCCGACCCACCTTCACCTGGGGACAGCCAATGACCACCCAGACCGGCAAGCCTTCCAAGACGCTCGGCTTCGTGAGCCTGTTCCTCATCGAGATGTGGGAACGCTTCGGCTACTACGGCATGACCCAGATCGTCGTGCTGTTCATGGTGCAGAAGCTGAGCTACACCGACGACAACGCCAACCTCACTTTCTCCGCCTTCGTGGGCATCGCCTATGCCATCCCCGCCATCGGCGGCTGGATCGGCGACCGGGTGCTGGGGAGCAAACGCACCGCGCTGATGGGGGCCGCGATCCTAGTAGTCGGCTACGCCATGCTCGCCATCCCCGACCCGGCCTTCCTGTTCGTGGCCCTGGCGGTGTGCGCCGTCGGCGGCGGCCTGTTCAAATCGAACCCGGCCAACCTCATCTCCAAGATCTACGAGGGCGAGTCCGCCAAGATCGACAGCGCCTTCACCATGTACTACATGGCGGTGAACCTGGGCGCGACGCTGTCGCAGTTCTTCACGCCCATCATCCAGGTGTACTGGGGCTGGCACGCGGCCTTCGCGTTCTGCTCCGCCGGCATGGCGCTCGGCATCGTCAATTACTTCATGCTGCGCCGCCACCTGGCGCACGTAGGCTCGGAGCCCGACTTCAAGCCGGTCGACCTGAAGAAGCTCGCCATGGTGCTGGCCGGCGCCGGCGCCGGCATCGCGGTGGTGGCGGCCATCATCCAGAACAAGGACTACGCCCGCGACCTCGCCGTCCTCGCCTTCATCGGCATGCTGTGCATCTTCGGCATCATGATCTACAAGGGCAGCAGCGGCGAACGCAAGGGCCTGGTGGCGGTGATGGTGCTCACCGCCCAGACCATGCTGTTCTTCATCTTCTACCAGCAGATGTCCACCTCGCTGACGCTCTACTCGCTGCGCAACGTGGACCTCAACCTCTACGGCATCAACGTGCCGGCGGAAATGGTGCAGTGGTTCAACCCGGTGTGGATCTTCGTGCTGAGCCCGCCGCTGGCCTGGCTCTACACCCACTTGAGCAAGGACAAGGGCGACTTCCACATCTCCACCAAGTTCGCCGCCGGCTTCCTGGTGCTGGCCGCGGGCTTCTTCGTCTACGGCTTCAGCGGCCACTTCGCGGTGGACGGCAAGGTGGGGCTGTCCTGGATGTTCTGGGGCTTCTGCCTGCAGTCCCTCGGCGAGCTGCTCATCAGCGGCCTGGGGCTCGCCATGGTGGCCCGCTACGTGGGGCCGCAGCTGCGCGGCTTCATCATGGGCACCTGGTTCCTGGCCACGGGCATCTCCCAGTACCTGGGCGGCTTCGTGGCCAACTACGCCAGCGTGCCGAAGGACGTCACCGATCCGCTCAAGACGCTGCCGCTCTACACCCACCTGTTCATGAACCTGGGGCTCGTGGCGCTGGCCGGCACGGTGCTGGCGGTGATCGCCATCCCCTACATGAAATGGCTGTCCAAGACCGGCGGCGAAGCCACCCACCACTGAGGATCAAGAGAACCTGAGATGAGGGCCGCTCACGCGGCCCTCGTTTTATTTGGCTTGCAGCCGCCGCGTCCAGGCGGCCAGGTTCACCAGCAATTCCGCGATGAGCTTGCGGGCGGCCTCGTCGGTCAGGCGGCCCGAGGCGTCGAAGACCTGCTCCGCGAAGGAGATCATGACCTCGGGCTTGTTGATGAAGTGCAGGTCCAGGAACACGCCGGTCTGGCGCAGATGGTACTGGGCGCGGGCGGTGCCGAGCCGGCTGCCGGAGGCGCCCATGACCGCCGCCGGCTTGCCGCTGAAGACCCGCTCCGGCGGCCGCGAGGCCCAGTCGATGGCGTTCTTGAGCACCCCCGGCATGGAGTAGTTGTATTCGGGCGTCACGAAGAGCAACGCGTCCGCCGCCTGGATCCTGTCGCGCAAGGCCTGCACCGGCGGCGGGAACCCCTGGGCGCGCACGTCCTCGTTGTAGGGCGGGATGGGCGCGATGTCGAAATCCTCGATCTCCATGCCGGGAGGCTTGAGTTCCAGGGCCGCGCGCAGGGTGAGCTTGTTGTAGGAGGCTTTGCGCAGGCTGCCGACCATCGCGAGCACTTTCATCGCCCTCTCCCGTCCAGTTAACCAAATCCCACCACGAGCCGATCGTTATTCTATGCCCATGGCAAAAATCGCTTTCAAAGACCATTTCTCCGGCCACGCCGCCGACTACTCCCGCTATCGTCCGGGCGCCTATCCCGCCGCGATGTTCAAGGCGCTGGCGGCCCTGGCGCCGGACCGGGAGCGCGTGTGGGACTGCGCCACCGGCAACGGCCAGGCGGCTCTGGGGCTGGCGGAACTCTTCGAGCGGGTGGAAGCGACGGATGCCAGCGACAAGCAGATCGCCGCGGCCACGCCCCACCCCCGGATCCGTTACTCGGTGGCGCCGGCGGAACAGAGCGGCCTGCCGGACCTAAGTGTGGCGCTCGTGACCGTGGCCCAGGCCCTGCACTGGTTCGACCTGCCGCGTTTCTACGCGGAGGTGCGGCGCGTGGCCAGACCCCGGGCTCTGCTGGCCTGCTGCTGCTACATGCGCTGCGCCGTGGACCCGGGCGTGGACGCGGTCACCGAGCGGCTTTACAACGGCATCCTGGGTGACGCTTACTGGCCCCCGGAGCGCAAGCACGTGGAGCGGGGCTACGCGGACCTGGCCTTCCCCTTCACCGAGATCGAGCTGCCCCGCTTCCAGATGGAGGTGCGATGGGACCTGGAGGCTTACGTAGGCTACCTGCGCAGCTGGTCGGCGACGCAGAACTACATCAAGAAGAACGGCGATGACCCGCTTGAGCTGGTGGGAGATACGTTACTGCAAGCCTGGGGCGACCCCAAGGCGACGCGCCCGGTGCTTTGGCCGATGACCATCCGCGCCGGCTGGATCAGCTGACCGGCGCCGGTCCACGGCTCAGAGCGTCTCGGTGCGCTGGCGGTAGTGCACGCCGCGTTCCGCGAGATAGGCCAGCATCCGGTCGTAGCAGGCTTCCACCGCGCCCACGTGCTCGGGCGGGTGCACGCCCGTCTCCTCGAAGGTCCTGTCCAGCAGCAGGTTGACGGCCGCGGCGCAGGTGAACCCCGTGGTGCGCGCCATGGAGGAGAACCCGGTCTTGGGATCGTACTCGTCGTACATGTCCCAGACGTGGCGCAGGCGCTTGCCCTGCTCGGTGCCCTCGATCGTGACGCGCATGACCGTGAGCTCGGCTTCGCCGGGCTTGAGCTTCCACTGGTCGATGAGGAGCTTCGCCGTCACTTCCAGCGGCACCACCTTGGCGCCGCCGACCTCCACCGCCGTCTCCCCGAAGAAGCCGGCGCGCTTCAGGTCTTCGATGAGGGCGATGTGGCCGGGATAGCGCAGCGTCTTCTCGGACATGTCCGGGATGTGCGCCATGGTCTTGAGCAGCGAACGCAGGCCGTCGGTATTGAAAGCCTCGAGCTTGCCAGGCTTGTCGAAATGGACCATCTCGCGCTCGGTCAAGGCCGGCAAGGTGACCACCTTGCCGCCGCGCTGCAGGCGCGCCGGACGGGTGTACTCCTCGATCACGTCGATGGGCGAGAACGGCGCCTTGTACAGGAAGGGCGGCTCCGGCCGCTGCGGCAGACCGCCCACCAGGCATTCGAAACGCGTGACCTGCATGCCCTTGTCGTAACGCCCGAGCAGCACGTTGTCCATGCCGGGAGCGACCCCCACGTCGGTGATCACCCGCACGCCCTTCTGGCGCGCCGCGGCGTCCAGCGCCAGCGCGTCCTCCGGGAAAAAGGAGATGTCCGCCACGTCCTTGCCCGCTTCGATGAGCGTCTTGAGGGTGGCGAAGCCCATGAAGCCAGGCACCGCCGTGACCATGAGGTCGAAGGGCCGGGAGAACTCGGCCAGGGCCTTGGGATCGCGGCTGTCCAGCTGCCGGGTCTTGATGCCTTTGTTCGCCAGGCGCTCCAGCGCCGGCGCGGAGAGGTCCGCGGAAGTGACGTCGTGCCTGGCGGCGAGGTCCTGGGCGATGACGCTGCCCACCATGCCTGCGCCGACGATACCGATCTTGGCCATGGTCAAACTCCCGGGAGATGCGTGCTCGCCGGCGCCCCATGCGCCGACGGAGCGCGAAGTTTACACAGGTGCGAACCGCCCATATAGCCGCGAGGGCTACCAGCTGCCGGTGTTGCCCATGGACTTCCACGGTTCCTGGGGAGGCAGGGGTTCGCCCTGCTGCTGCAGCTCTATGGAGATGCCGTCGGGGCTGCGGATGAACGCCATATGGCCGTCGCGCGGCGGGCGGTTGATGACCACCCCCGCCTGCATGAGCTTCCCGCACAGGGCATAGATGTCCTCCACCCGGTAGGCCAGGTGGCCGAAGTTGCGGCCGACGCCGTAGCCCCGCTCGTCCCAGTTCCAGGTGAGCTCCACCAGCGGCGCCTTCTTCTGGCGCGCCGCCTCGAGGTCGCCGGGCGCGGCCAGGAACACCAGGGTGTAGCGTCCCTTCTCATGCTCGGAGCGGCTCACTTCGGTGAAGCCGAGCTTGCGGCAGAAGAAGTCCAGGGTCTGGTCCAGGTCAGACACCCTGATCATGCTATGCAGGTAGTTCATGGCTCAACCTTCGAGAGCAAACGGGTAAGTGATGCGGGCGCCCTCGACATGGGCGAAACCGGTGAGCGCGTGGGCCTGGGTCTTGCCGGGAGCCATGATATGTCGCACCTCCACTCCGCGCACGCTGAGGGCATCGGCGATGAGCGAACGGTGACAGCGCCAGGGCAGCGCCTCGGCACACATCACCGCCGTCGGCGTCGCTGCCGCGTCCGTCATCAATGCGGCCAGTGCCTGCTCGAACTCCGGGGTCTGCATGTAATCGGCGTAACCGCGGAAGCTCTCGTTCTTCCAGCCCTGGTTCACGGAATCGCGCCGCGGCTTGCGCAGGCCGCCGAGCTGCGGGCGGTGGGCATAGACGACGCTCTGCTGCTGCAGGGCGAGGGCGAGCGCGTCGCCATTGAACTGCGGGTTGTGGCGCGAGCGCGGCACGGTGCGCACGTCCAGGAGCCGCGTGACGCCATGCTCCTCGAGCAGCGCGATCAGTTCGGCGACGGGGCGGGTGGAATGGCCGATGGTCCAGAGCACGGCTCGGCCGTCATTGCACCAGCAGATGCACCAGGTAGACGCCGATGGCGAACCAGGTGCCGTAGGCGAGTGCCGGCATGAGCCGCGCCGTGTGCCGCTCGAAGGCCCCTGCCTCGACGGAGTCGTCCCGGGCCATGCGCCCGCGGGTATGGCCCCAGAGCACGAAGCTCAAGGCCGGCACGCCGCAGACCATGAAGCCGGCGGTGGCGAGGAACAGCAGGGGCAAGGGCGTGCCGAGCCCGCCGGCCAGGGGGAAGAAGGTGAGCCGCAGGATGGCGGTGAGGTAACCCACCGCCACCAGGCCCGCCACGATCCTGAGTGCCCACCAGAAGCGTTCCGGGTCCGCCAGCGTGAGCAGGAAGCAGGCGGCCGTGGCCGCGAGCACGGCGCAGAGGAGTTCCCGCGCCCAGGTCCAATGCCCCGCGAAGATGACGGCGAAGCCCGCGAGCGTCACCAGCGAGGCGCTGACCAGCAACCACAGCCAGCCGCGGGCCAGTTGCTGGGCGTTGCGCCTGCCGCGCACGCGCCCCTCGCGCCGTTCAACCGCCGGCACGGTAGCGGTCCTTGAGGCGCACATAGTGGGCGGCGGAGTAACGCAGCATCTCCCGCT
>DASYZF010000109.1:0-1918 GCA_035946515.1 Gammaproteobacteria bacterium
GTGGTGCCGAAGGTGGATGGCCACGACGCCGAGGCGGTGAAGCGTGCCATCGAGGAAGCGCGCGCCGTCACCGACAAGCCTTCGCTCATCTGCTGCAAGACCATCATCGGCTTCGGTTCGCCCAACAAGCAGGGCAAGGAATCGAGCCACGGCTCGGCGCTGGGCGAGGCCGAGGTGGCGCTGGCCCGCAAACAGCTTGGCTGGAGCTACGGCCCCTTCGAGATCCCACAGGAGTACTACCAGGCCTGGGATGCGCGCCCGCGCGGCAAGGCCTTCCGTCAGAACTGGGACGCGCTGTTCGCGGGCTACGCCAAGTCCTATCCGGAGCTCGCCGCCGAGTTCAAGCGCCGCATGTCGGGCACCCTGCCGGCCGATTGGGCGGCGCAGATGCAGGCCTTCATCGAGAAGCAGTCGGCAGAGGGCGCCGAGATCGCCACGCGCAAGGCCTCGGAAGTGGCGCTCAACGCCTTCGGCCCGGTCCTGCCGGAACTGCTCGGCGGGTCTGCCGATCTCACGGGATCGAACCTCACCTGGTGGAAGGGTTCCCGCGCCATCACCCGCCAGGACTTCGGTGGCAACTACCTCTTCTACGGGGTGCGCGAGTTCGGCATGTCCGCCGCCATGAACGGGCTGGCGCTGCACGGCGGCTTCATCCCCTACGGCGGCACCTTCCTCACCTTCTCGGATTACGCCCGCAACGCCCTGCGCGTGGCCTCCATCATGGGGGTGGGCAGCATCTATATATATACGCACGACTCCATCGGCCTCGGCGAGGACGGCCCCACCCACCAGTCGGTGGAGCAGCTGTCCTCCCTGCGCCTCATGCCCAAGATGGAGCTGTGGCGGCCCTGCGACGACACCGAGACTTCCATCGCCTGGGTGCGCGCCATCGAACGGCGCGACGGCCCCACGAGCCTCGCGCTGTCGCGCCAGAACCTGCCCCATTTCGCCCGCAGCCCCACCCAGCTTGCGGCGGTGCGTCGCGGGGGCTATGTATTGGTGGAGACGCAAGGCGCGCCCGATGCCATCCTGATCGGCACCGGTTCCGAAGTGGCGCTCGCGGCCGCCGCCGCCAGGAAGCTGGCGGAGAAGGGCATCAAGGCGCGGGTGGTGTCCATGCCCTGCACCAGCGTCTTCGACGCCCAGGATGCGGCCTACCGCGAGAGCGTGCTGCCCGCCAAGGTGCGCGCCCGGGTCGCGGTGGAGGCGGGCGTGACCGTCTTCTGGCGGGCCTACGTGGGCGACGCCGGCCGGGTGGTGGGCCTGGACCGCTACGGCGAGTCGGCCCCGGCCAAGGACGTGTTCGAGTATCTCGGCTTCACCGTGGACAACGTGGTGAAGCAGGTGGAAGCGGCGGTCGCCGCGGTCAAGTGAAACCCGATTCGATCCGAGGAGAGCGAGAGATGGCCATCAAGGTAGGTATCAACGGTTACGGCCGCATCGGCCGCAACATCCTGCGCGCCCTGTACGAGGCGAAGCGCACCGGCGAGATCAAGATCGTGGCGGTGAACGACCTCGGCGACGCCGCCACCAACGCCCATCTCACCAAGTACGACACCGCCCACGGCAAGTTCCCGGGCGAGGTCGCCGTGGACGGCGAGCACATGGTGGTGAACGGCGACAAGATCCGCGTGTTCGCCGAGCGCGACCCGGCCAAGATCGGCTGGGGCTCCGTGGGCGCCGACGTGGTGCTGGAGTGCACCGGGCTCTTCACCAGCAAGGCCAAGGCCTCGGCCCACCTCGCGGGCGGCGCCAAGAAGGTGGTGATCTCCGCTCCCGGCGACAAGGACGTGGACGGCACCGTGGTCTACGGCGTGAACCACAAGACCCTCAAGGGTTCGGACACCGTGATCTCCAACGCCTCCTGCACCACCAACTGCCTGGCGCCCTTGGTGAAGGTGCTGCACGAGGGCATCGG
>DASYZF010000110.1:0-2192 GCA_035946515.1 Gammaproteobacteria bacterium
CGACCTCGAGACCTACGGCCGCGTGCCGCGGGAATGGCTCCTCGCGAGCCCCTTCATCCCATCGGAGCTGAGGCCCCGATATAAGGAAGTCACCGACCTGCTGCTGGCCGGCATCGCCCGCTGCTACGAGCGGGCCGGCGAAGTGGCGGCACACCGCCTCCACGGCGACTGCCACCCCGGCAACCTGCTCTGGACCGACGATGGCCCCCACTTCGTGGACTTTGACGACTGCGGTTCGGGTCCCGCGGTGCAGGACCTGTGGATGCTGCTCTCGGGCGAACGCCACGAGATGGAGCGGCAGCTCGAAGCGGTGCTGGAAGGCTACAACCAGTTCGCGGACTTCGACGCTTCCGAGCTTTGGCTGGTGGAACCTCTGCGGACGCTCCGCATGATCCATTACGCCGCCTGGATCGCCCGCCGCTGGGACGACCCGGCCTTCCCCCGCGCCTTCCCCTGGTTCGACGGACCGCGCTATTGGGAAGAACACTTGCAAGCCTTGCGGGAACAAGTGCCCTTGCTGGACGAAGAGCCTTTGCAACTGGATGCGGGGAATCGCTGATGCAGCAGGAAGATTACAGGAACATCCCGACCGATTATGTATTGAAGCAGGCTCTTGCTTGGTTTCTGGTTTTCATCGGCTGCGTCGGAGTCATCTTCGGCGTCTGCATCCATTTCCTCGGTATCGAAAAAGGCTTGTTCTGGGGAGCGGGTGGATTGCAGATAGTGTCCGGTGGCGGGATGGCTGGCATCTACCCGATCGAGAAACCGTCGCGTCGCCGGGCTGTCGTGACGTTTTGCCTTGCCGTCGCAGCGCTCAGTACCGTAGGCGCACTCTGGCTGCATCAATATTATCTGTTGTTCGGCGCTTGTTTCCTGGTCGGCCTTACCATCCTGTTCGTGGTCAAGCGGAAAAGGGTTCCCAACATCCGCCGGGACAAATAGCGCCAGGCAAAAACGGAGAGCTCATGATCCGCTCCGCCACCTCCAAAGACATAGATGAGCTGCTCCGGCTGGAGAACCTCTGCTTCGAGCACGACCGCCTGAAACGCACCGACTTCCGCAATGCCCTGCGCGCCTCCCGTGCCCTCGTCCTGGTGCACGCCGAGGCCGACCGCCTCTACGCGTACGCCCTGCTGCGCATGAAGGGCCGCCAGGGGCATCTCCAGTCCCTGGCGGTGGACCCGGAGGCGCGCCGCCAGGGCTTCGGCCGCCGGCTCATCGCCGCCGTGGAAGAGGCGGCCCTGGAGCGCGGCGCCCGCCACATGCAGCTGGAGCTCAGGGAAGACAACGGCGGCGCCGAGGCCCTGTATCGATCCCTGGGGTACCGGCATCACGGCACCTGGCTCTCCTATTACGAGGACCAGAGCGACGCCCACTGCATGCAGAAGACCCTCGCCGCCCTACCCACCTGACAGGGCGGCAAGACGCGTTCGCAAGGGGCGGCATTTACGCTAGGATGGACCCATGCTGACGAAGCTCAAAGAATGGTTCGCCCGGGAGGTCTGGCACCAGGACGTGCACAAGATGAGCCGTTCCCGGCGCATCCTGGTCTTCTGGGTGCGCATGTTCAACGTGCTCTTCCAGGACGTGCAGCAGGGCGACCTCAACCTGCGCGCCATGGGCCTGGTCTACACCTCCATCCTCTCGCTGGTGCCGCTGCTCGCCTTCGCCTTCGCCGTGCTGAAAGGCTTCGGGGTGCAGAACAAGATGCAGCCCATGCTGCTCAACTTCTTCGCGCCCTTAGGCCCCAAGGCCGGCCAGTTCGCGGGCCAGGTCATCGACTTCGTGAACAACGTCAAAGCCGGGGTGCTCGGCATCCTCGGCCTCCTGCTCCTGCTCTACACCGTGATCTCCCTGGTGCGCAAGGTGGAAGCCGCCTTCAACCACGTGTGGCGGGTGCGCGAGCCGCGTACCTTCGTGGAGGGCTTCGGCCACTACTTGAGCGTCATCATGATCGGCCCGTTGCTGTTCGTGGCGGCGCTGGGCATGACCGCCGCCGTCAGCAGCCACACGGCGGTGGACCACATCGTCGGCTGGGCGCCGGCGGGCGCACTGATCGTGGCCCTGGCCAAGCTCCTGCCCTATGTGCTCGTCATCGCCGCCTTCACCTTCATCTACATGTTCGTGCCCCACACCTACGTGCAGTTCAAGGCGGCGCTCGCGGGCGCCGCGGCGGCGGGCATCGCCTGGGA
>DASYZF010000111.1:0-6067 GCA_035946515.1 Gammaproteobacteria bacterium
ACGCCCACCACGAGCGTGGTCACGAGGCCGTACACCAGGGCCCGGTCTATGACGACGGATATGTCCACCACCCGGAGTTTCAGCACCGCGTACAGGAAACCCAGGAGCGCCAGGACCTGTAGGAACTGCACCAATATGTTCGACATGCCGCCGCCGAGGGTCGGGGTGTTCTGCAGCAGGATGCTCGCCGTCCAGGCGATGCCGCTCACCAGCATCCAGCGCACGCGCTGCCGCTCGGCCGCTGTCGCCGGGCCGTAGCCCACGAACAGCATCACGATGGGCACGAAATAGCTGACGCTCAGGATCAGGCCGTAGTCGGGCGTCAGGAATTCCGCCGAGCCCGTGATGAGGCGCACCAGTTGGGATCCGATGGCCTGGGTGGCGCCGGCCGCCAACAGGACGATGAAGGCCGCCCGGAAGGCGCTGCGCCTCCTCGGGGTCAGGGCTTTGCCGAGGCCCGCCTCGATCATGATGTAGAAGCCCACCCGGGCCGTCAGGAAGCAGGGGATCCCCAGGTAATAGACGATGAGTCCCGGCCATCCGGCCAGGGGCACGCAGGTGGCCGCCACGGAGCAGAGATAGGTGATCGCCCACAGCCCCATGCCGAAGGCGGCGCGATCCCGGCCGCGCCACAGGAGCAGGAGCGCGATGCCGCTCAGCAACGAGATCGCCGCGAGCTGCGGCCATTGGAACCAGCCAAAAGCCGCCTGGCCCGGGATATGCACCTCGCTGAGGTCGACGACGGTCCCTTGCACCGTGAGTCTAGCGGGACCCCGCTCGATCACGAACGAGGTCGTATAGCCCAGCGGTAGGTGCTGAAGGATGATGGCGATACGGGTCTCGAGACTCTGCTCGCGGATATCGACGCGATCCCCGTCTTGGAACCCCGCAGGCAGCGGCACGCCGGGGATGGCATGGAGCGTGCCGACATAGTCGCCGTTGCCCTCGGCGTTTACCGGGAATCCGCGCGGGGTGAAGTTGGCGCAGGCGAATACGCCGAACGCGACGAGGATCAAGAGTGACAACAAGGCCCGCAGGCCGATACCCATGCGCATGATGGTGCTCTCGATGGGGTAGGTTCGAGGCGAAACTCTATCCCAAAGGGAAAAGAGGGTGCTATCCCCGCGCTCGGCGGCGGGGGATCCGGCCTATTGGAACCCCCACACCAGTTTCAGGGTCACGGTGTTGCCGGTCGTGACTTTCCCGCCCTGCAGCAGGTTGGGGTTCAGGGTCGAGCCGTGGTTCCAGACCGCATAGAAGATCTGGTTCGGCCGGATGTACCACTGCAGGACCGCGTTCTCCGAGCCGTTGTGGCTGACGCTGTCGTACTGGGTGAGGGTCGAGAGCGTCAGGTTCGGCGTGAAGGAATAGTTGAGGAACAGCGACGCCGTCCTCAGCACCCCGTTGCCGTGCGGGCTCTGGACCCACAGCCAGCCCGGCTCGAAGTTCAGGTTGAAGTGCCCGCCGGATGTCGCCCAGATGAGGGTCGGGAAGAAGGCCTGGTAATGGCCGTCGAAGATCTGGCCGTTCTGGCTGTACCAGTCGAAGGCGAAGCCGTTCGCGCTCGGGCTGTTCACGGCCAGGGCGTAGGTGGTGCTGTGATAGCGGCCGGCCGGGAAGGTCACGCTCGGCAGGATGGCATAGGGCGTCGCCAGCACGTCGTCTTCGATGATGGGTTGCAGCTTCCAGAGCCAGCCGCTCTGGGTGGTGAACTGCGCCAGGGTGATGTGCCAGTGATTGGTCTGCAGCTTGTTGTCGAGGCCGGTCACGTAGTACCAGGTATCGCCCGCGACGAACTGGCGCACCCAGCCCAGTGGACCGTCCGCCGCGGGCCGCGGCTGCCAGTTCGTGACCAGGTTCAGTTGCTTGGTGCCGGGCCTTTGGATGAAGCCCAGCTTGGGATCGAGTGCGTCGCCGAACAGGTTGTAGTTGAGGTCGGCGTACCAGAGGTCGTTGGGATATTCGGCGTCGAAGCCGTAGCCGTCCGGCGTACCCGCCGGCAGCTCGTTGCCCGAGGAACGCGCGCCCCAGCCCGCGAGGTTCAGGTTCTTGTCCCCCTGGAAGGTGGACGTGCTCCAGGTGCTGTCGAAGCTCGTGAGGGTGTTGTGGGTCTGGCCGAGGGGATCGCCGTGGGTCACGAGCGTGCCCACCCGCCACTGGCTGTCCACGTTGTAGACGGCGCGGCCCGCGAACAGGTTGGTGCCGTCGGAGACATCCGTGCCCGCCATCTGGGTGTCCAGCACGCCCAAGGTCCAGCCGCCGCTGTTGCCGAGCAGCTTCAGGCCCGCGTCGAGCGGCACCACCGTGCCGTTCACGACGCCGATGCTGTGGGAGTAGAAGGGGATGAAGTTCTGCCCGAGGTTGTGGCTGAAGGTGAAGACGTTGGCGCCGTCCAGGAAGAAGGCCCGGGTGTCGGGCACGGACAGCGGGTAGGGCGAGATCGAGGCGTTCAGGGTGTTGGCCGGGGCCTCGGAGAAGTCCGTGTGGTAGGTGAGCAGGCCCGCGAGCGCCGGCGTGAAGTTGTACTTGAGGTCGAAGCCGCTCCAGCTCGCGGTGTCGCGTTTGATGTCGCTGTATTGGGCGACGGCGTAAGGATCGAACTCGAAGCCCGAGCCCTGGCTCAGGCCCTGCACCCCGGCGAGATCGCCTTCCCACTGCAGGTTGGTGGACGTGGCGTTGAGGTTGATGCCGGACCAGACGAGCGTGAGCTGGTCCCGCGGCACGTAGCGGCTCACGTTCAGGCCCCAGGATGGGTTGGCGCTGTTGAACTGCAGGCTCTGGGTGTCGATGCGCACTTCCGCGGTCCAGCCGTCGGCGCCGCGCTGCACGGTCGCGTCCCAATAGCCGTTCCAGCTGAAATCCACCGTGGGTGTGTTGCTGTTCGGGTTGTTGAAGCCGGGTGAGATCAACCCGTCCGCCTTGGCGCCCCCGGCGTTCACCTGGAACACGTAGGCGAGCTTCTTCTGCCCGAAGGTGTCGAGCACGATCATCACGTTGTCGTCGGCGGACTGGTCCGCGTCCCGCTGCAGGGTGTGGATGGCGAGGCGGGAGGGGTCCGGGTCGGCGCAGTGGATCCCGAGATAGAGATAGTGCCCGTCCCGCAGGATGCGCACCGTGGTGGTGTAGGGCGTCACCTCGCCCGGATGCGGGGCCTGCTGGGCCAGGGCGATCTGTGGCGCTGTCTGCCAGGCCGGTTCGTCCAGCACGCCGTCCAGGGTGATGGCGGCGCCGTTCAGCCTGCCGGCCTCCACTTGTTTGGCGTCGTCCTGTGCCTGGGCGCCGCCGCTGGCGGCGAGCGCCAGGGCGGCGAGCAGTGGCAGCCAGGACCCGGCGGAGCCCCGGGGAGCGAAGCGGCGGTCCATGGCTCAGATGCCGCCGCTGATCGGGCGCGGGGCGTCCGGTATCGCCGCCGCGTCGGCGCCCCCGCCGCGCCGCGTCATGTGGTCTTCCTCCAAGAGGCGCCAGGTCTTGCCGCCGTCGCTGGACTGCTCGTCCCGGAACAGGAAGGAACCGCCGCTAAGGCCGTCGAAGGACCAGCGGTTGATCCGGTCGTCCTTGCCGCCGAAGTCGTGGGTGAGCACCACGATCCGGTCGCCGTCCTCCGCGGCGCCGCTGAACCTCGCCACCGGCTGATAGTCCGGCGCCGCATGCTCCGGGTCGACGAAGGTCAGGTACCAGGTGCCGGACTTGGGGTCGAAGTAGTGCAGGCTGGTGTAGATCTCCCGGTCCCGGCGTCCGTCGTGGGGATCCACCGTCCAGAGGCTCTGCACGGCGCGCCCGTCCATGACCCAAGCGGCGAGGAATTCGCCCGTCTGGTGCTTCACCGTGCCGTTCTTCAGATGGAAGCTGTATTCGACGTTCCAGGTGCCCACGAGCCGGCCCAGGAGTTCGCTGCCCTTGCCGAGCGAGGCATGAGGGCCCTCGGCCTGCAGCGCGCTGATCATGTCGGGCGCGGCGTCGCCCGTCACCGGCGCGCGTCCGCCGGCGTTCGCCCAGGGCATGAACAGCAGCAGGGCCATGGACCAGGCTGCGAAGCGCAGCGTGTGAGCGATTGTGATCACGGGATCCTCCTTCGGCACCGTGCCGTACTGAAGTCGGACCGGAGTCTAGGCAGGAAGGTGCCGCGACCGCAGACCGTTCACTGCATCGAGGCGGCCACTCACTGCATCCAGTGGCCGGCATCGGAGGTCGGGGGTAAAGTGTTGGCCATGAGCGGGCGCGCGCATGCCATGGCTTCGAGGAAGAGTCTCTGGATCGCCGGGGTCTGGTTCGGGGGCGCGCTGTTCGACGCGACCCAGACGGTATGCATCATGCAGGCGGAAGGACACCCGGGCGCGCGGCTGCCGCTCTTCGGGGTCGAGTTCGTGTCATGGCTGCCCTGGGCGCTCGCCACCCCTTTCATCAGCCGGCTGGCGCTGCGGTTCCCGGTGTTCCGCAGCGCGACCGTAAGGAATATAGGCGTGCATCTCGCCACCTTCGCTGTGGTGAGCGCGGTGTACGAGACCTGGTACTCCCTGCTGCAGGTGCTGTTCAACCCCTGGCACAACAAGCGCTGGCCGACCTTCCTCGACACCTGGAGCGTGTCGCTCCTCTACCAGATCCTGACCTTCGTGATCGTCTACGCGCTGATCGTGATGGTGACCCTGTTCGTGGACACCCTGGACCGGATGGCTCGCCAGAACGAGGAGCTCTCCAAGGCGCAATTGGAGGCCCTGCGGCGGCAGATGGAGCCGCACTTCATGTACAACACCCTGAATTCCATCGCCGGCTTGGTGCGGGACCGCAGCCACGAGGCGGCGGTGAACATGCTCGTGGGCCTGAGCGAGTTCATGCGCCGCGCCTCCGAGGACTCCCACCGCGCGCAGGTGTCCCTGGCGGAGGAGGTGGAATACCTGCAGCGCTACCTCGACATCCAGAAGGTCCGCTTCGGGGCGAGCCTCCAGGCGAGCGTGGAGATCCCCGCCGAGCTCCTGGACGCCAAGGTGCCGAACCTCTTGCTGCAACCCCTGGTGGAGAACGCCATCAAGCACGGCATCACCAAGCGCGTCGCCGGCGGCGCCGTCCGCGTGTCCGGGGCGAGCGAAGGTGGCAAGCTCTGCCTACGGGTCTACAACGACGGCCCGGGCCTGTCCAAGGATTGGCAGGCGCATACCGGTATCGGCAACCTCCGGACGCGCCTGGACATCCTCTACGGCAGCGGATCGGGCCTGGAGCTGAGACAGGCGGACACCGGCGGCGTCGAGGTGGTGGTGACGCTGCCGCTCAAGAGGGCGGCGTGAATGGATGCCACCGGCAGGCGCGTGGCGTCCCTGAAGATCCTGGTGGTGGACGACGAGGTCCTGGCGCGGCGCAACGTCGCCGTGCTGCTGCGCGGCGACCCTGACATCGCCTCGGTGGCGGAATGCGGCTCCGGGCAGGAAGCCATCGAGACCATCAGGCTGTCGAAACCGGACCTGCTGTTCCTGGACGTGCAGATGCCCGAGTGCGGCGGCTTCGACGTGCTGGAGATGCTGGGCGGCGACATGCCCTCGGCCGTGGTCTTCGTCACCGCCCACGACCAATATGCCCTGCGCGCCTTCGAGGCCGGGGCGCTCGATTACCTGCTGAAGCCCTTCGACGACGCGCGCTTCGCCCGGGCCTTGGGCCGCGCCAAGGAGCGGCTCGCCCATCTCGCCCCGCCGCAGCCGCTGCAAAGGCTCGTGGTGAAGGGCAAGGGCCAGCTGATCTTCGTGGACGTGGCGGACATCGACTGGATCGACGCGGCGGGTTACTACGCCTGCCTGCACGTGGGCCAGGAGACCCACATCGTGCGCCGGGCTCTGTCCGATCTGGAGCGGGACCTGGGGGACGGACGGTTCATCCGCATCCACCGCTCCGTGATCGTGAACCTGGATCGGGTTCACGCGCTCGAGGTCCAGGCAGAGGGCGCCTGCGAGGTCGTGCTGAGATCCAAGGACCGTCTGCCGGTGAGCCGGCGTTTCCGCAAGCGGCTCCAGGATCGCCTGGGCGCGAACCCGAAGGCCCGCCCCTAGGCTGCCGCGACCTTCTGTTTCGCCCCGAAGATCAG
>DASYZF010000112.1:0-1995 GCA_035946515.1 Gammaproteobacteria bacterium
ACCCTGGCCCACAGGATGTACGGCGCCGACAAGGTCATGGAGCGCCATCGCCACCGCTTCGAGTTCAACAACAACTACCTGGAGCAGCTGGAGAAGAAGGGCATGGTGTTCTCCGGCCGCTCGATGGACGGCCTGGTCGAGATGGTGGAGCTGCCCAACCATCCCTTCTTCATAGCCTCCCAGTTCCATCCGGAGTTCACCTCGACGCCGCGCGACGGCCATCCGCTGTTCACGGGCTTCGTGAAGGCCGCGCGCGCCTACGCCGCGTCCGGCCACACCCTCAAGGCGGCTCGGGCATGAAGCTCTGCGGCTTCGAAGCCGGGATCGACAAGCCTTTCTTCCTCATCGCGGGCCCCGACACCCTCGAGAGCGAACAGCTCTCGCTGGACGTGGCCGGCCATCTCAAGGAAGTCACCGGTAAGCTCGGCATCCCCTACATATTCAAGGGATCTTTCGACAAGGCCAACCGCACCTCGGGCAAGAGCTACCGCGGTCCGGGTATGGAGGAGGGGCTGCGCATCCTCGCCAAGGTGCAGAAGCAGATCGGCGTGCCGGTGCTCACCGACGTGCACGAGGACACCGACATCGAGACGGTGGCGAAGGCGGTGGACGTGATCCAGACCCCGGCCTTCCTCTGCCGCCAGACCAACTTCATCCAGCGCGCCGCCAAGGCGGGCAAGCCCGTGAACATCAAGAAGGGCCAGTTCCTCTCCCCCTGGGAGATGCAGAACGTGGTGGACAAGGCCAAGGCCACCGGCAACCAGCAGATCCTGGTCTGCGAGCGCGGCTTCTCCTTCGGTTACAACAACCTGGTGGTGGACATGCGCGGCCTCGCGGTCATGCGCCGCACCGGCTGCCCGGTGGTGTTCGACGCCACCCATTCGGTGCAGTTGCCGGGCGGGCAGGGCGGCAGCTCCGGCGGCCAGCGGGAGCACATCTCGGTGCTGGCGCGCGCCGCGGTCGGCGCGGGCGTCGCCGGCGTGTTCATGGAGACCCACCCGGACCCGGACCACGCGCTCTGCGACGGGCCGAATTCCTGGAAGCTCGCCAACATGGCGGGGCTTCTGGAGACGTTGAAGGAACTGGACACGGCGGCGAAGCGCCGTCCTTTCGCCGAAGACCGGCTGTGACAAGAACCCACTGACGAAGGAATAAGAAGACCATGGCCAAGATCGAAGACATCCGTGCCCGTGAGATCCTGGATTCCCGCGGCAACCCCACGGTGGAAGCGGACGTGCTGCTGGACGACGGCAACTGGGGCCGCGCCGCGGTCCCCTCGGGCGCTTCCACCGGCAGCCGCGAGGCGGTGGAGCTGCGCGACGGCGACAAGAAGCGCTACGGCGGCAAGGGCGTGCTGAAGGCCGTGGCCAACGTGCACGGCGCGATCCGCAAGAAGCTCAAGGGCCAGATGATCGACGACCAGGCCAGGCTCGACAGGCTGCTGATCGAGCTGGACGGCACCGAGAACAAGTCGCGCCTGGGCGCGAACGCCATCCTGGCGGTGTCGCTCGCCGCCGCGCGGGCTGCCGCCAACCGCAAGGACGTGCCGCTGTTCCAGCACCTCGGCGGCAGCAAGGCGGTGAGCCTGCCGGTGCCGATGATGAACATCATCAACGGCGGCGCCCACGCCGACAACAACGTGGACATCCAGGAGTTCATGATCATCCCCTCGGGCGCCGCGGACTTCGCCGAGGCGCTGCGCTACGGCGCCGAGGTGTTCCACACCCTGAAGAAGGTGCTGCACGAGCGCGGCCTCGCCACCTCCGTGGGCGATGAGGGCGGTTTCGCCCCGGACCTGCCTTCCAACGAGGCGGCGCTCATGGCCATCATGGAGGCCATCGAGCGCGCCGGCTACAAGCCGGGCAAGGACATCAACCTGGGCCTGGACGCGGCCAGCACCGAGTTCTACAAGGATGGCCGCTACCACCTGGAGTCGGAGCACCGTCAGTACAGCTCCGCCGAGTTCGCGGATTACCTCGCGGGCCTCGTCAAGCG
>DASYZF010000113.1:0-2296 GCA_035946515.1 Gammaproteobacteria bacterium
GCAACATGCAGTCCCAGAGCACCTCCAACGCCTGCTCCATCTCCCAGGCGGCGGCGGAAGCGGCGCTCAACGGCGACCAGGAATGCGTGCGCGTCATGTGCCGCGCCTTCCAGGAACGCCACGAGTACGTGCACAAGACCCTGAAGGCCATGCCCGGGGTGGCGGTGCTGCCCGCGGACGGCACCTTCTACGCATTCCCGGACTTCAGCCGGGTGATCGAGCGCTTGAAGCTCAAGGACGACATCGAACTCTGCGAGCGGCTGCTCACGGACGCCGGCGTCGCGGTAGTGGCGGGCCTGTCCTTCGGCGCGCCGGGCCATGTGCGCCTGTCCTTCGCCACCAGCATGGACAACCTCAGGGGCGCGCTGGCCCGCATCGGGCGCTTCCTGGAACAGCACTGAGAAGCCGTTTTTATTGACCCCTGCCGGGGGCTTATTTACACTATGCGGCCTTCCGATTCCCCGGTAGCTCAGTGGTAGAGCAGTCGACTGTTAATCGACTGGTCGCTGGTTCGAATCCGGCCCGGGGAGCCACTTCCTAATTTCGTCCCGACACCCCTCTTCCGGCCCGCCCGGCGGACAAGGGACCGTGCCCTCCCTTAAACTCCCGGTATCCGGCATCCGACAGGGCGAAAAGCACCGTGGCGCAACAAGCGAAGATCGCGGTCGTCATCCTCAACTACAACTCCGCCGACCACACCCGGCGCTGCCTGGAGGCACTCAGGGCCCGGAGCGCCTCCCTGCCGGAGCTCGTGGTGGTGGACAACGCCTCGGCTCCCGAGGACCGGGCGAAACTCGCGCCGCTGGCGCCGCAGGGGGTGAAGCTCGTGCTCTCGCCCCGCAACCTGGGCTTCTCGGGCGGCATGATGCTGGGCTACGGCCACGTGCGGGACGCGGACTACTGCCTGCTGCTCAACAACGACTGCGAGTTCCAGAACGACGTGCTCGCGGCGCTCAGGGACTTCATGGACAGCCACCCGGACGCGGCGCTCTGCGGCACCGCCATGCGGGACGAGTCCGGCAAGCCCCGCTCCAGCTTCAACTATTTCCCCTCCTTGTGGCACAGCCTCTTCGGCTACGGCCTGTCGAAGCTCTTCAACCCCCAGCGCTACCCGGACCGGCGCCGGGAACACAGCGCCCCCCTGCGGGTGGACGTGGTGAGCGGCGCCGCCATGTTCATGCGCTGCAGCGTGCTCGACGAGCTCGGTGGCCTCGATACGGGTTACTTCCTCTACTGCGAGGAAGAAGACTATGCGCTGCGCGTGCGCCGCGCCGGCTGGCAGACCTGGCTCGTGCCCCAGGCCCTCATCATGCACGTGGGCGGCGCGAGCTCCGGGGGCGCTGCGCTCAAGCCGCGGCTGCAGCAGGAGTTCTACATCAGCTTCTGCCGTTACCTCAGGCTGCACTATGGCCCGGTCTACGGCCTGGCCTTCCGCACCGTCACGGCGCTCAAGCTATTGAAACGCGCCCTCGCGGGACGCGTGCCGTTCTGCCTGGTGGGTTTCGTGCTGCGGGGCGCGCCACAGACGGCGAGCCTGCGCCATCAGGCCTGAGGCACGAACTTCAGGCCCAGTATCCGCGCCACGATCAGCGCTAGGTACGTCGCATGCGACGCACGCCCAGCCATGGATGGCTGGGCAGGTTGGCATCCAGGGACGGTTTTCAAATCGAGTCTCAACCCGTTATCTTCAATCCGATGATGCCGCACAGTATGAATGCAAGGCTAAGCATCCGGACAAGGGATATGGATTCGCCAAATAGATAAATTCCAAGTATTGCCGTGCCACAGACCCCTACTCCGGTCCACACCGCGTAGGCGGTCCCGATGGGGAGTTGCTTGGCGGCCACGCCCAAGAGCCCCATGCTGACGGCGATGGCCGCGAGCGTCGCGAGGCTGGGCCAGAGCCGGGTGAAGCCCGCGGTGTACTTGAGCCCCACCGCCCAGGCGGTCTCGAACAGGCCGGCCAGGACCAGCAGGCCCCAGGCGAGGCCGGTGCTCATCTCTTGCCTTGCTTGAGTTCCGCGCCGACCTCGATGAGGTAGTCGCGGAATACGTTGCCGAGCTCGGTGTGCTTCAGGCCGTACTCCACCGTGGCCCGGAGGTAGCCTTCCTTGCTGCCGCAATCGTAACGCACGCCCTCGAACTCGTAGCCGTAGACCTTCTCGTGCTTGAGGAGCGCGGCGATGCCGTCGGTGAGCTGGATCTCGCCGCCCGTGCCTTCGCCCGTCTGCCGGAGCAGGTCGAAGATGCGCGGCGTCAGGATGTAGCGGCCCACCACGCCCAAGGTCGAGGGCGC
>DASYZF010000114.1:0-4515 GCA_035946515.1 Gammaproteobacteria bacterium
CAGAGGCAGGGTCACTTCATGGACTTGCGGCAGCTGGAACAGACCCCGTAGATGTAAAGGGAGTGATCCGTCATCTCATAGCCCTTGGCGCTGGCGATCTTCTTCTGGCGCGCCTCGATCTCGGCATCCACGAACTCGTCCACCCGCCCGCACTTCACGCACAGGATGTGGTCGTGGTGGGTCCCCTGGTTCAGCTCGAACACCGAATGTCCGCCCTCGAAATGGTGTCGGGTGACGAGGCCGGCGGTCTCGAACTGGGTCAGCACCCTATAGACCGTGGCGAGCCCGATGTCCTCCCCGGACTCCAGGAGGGCCTTGTACATGTCCTCGGCGCTGATGTGGCGCGGGTTGCTGCGCTCCAGAATCTCCAGGATCTTGAGCCGCGGCAGCGTGACCTTGAGGCCCGCGTTGCGGAGTTCCTGGCTTTCGGCGGGGGCTGGGGGCACGCACGCTTCTCGTGGAGAGGGCTGTCAGGTATTATGCGCTACCCGTCAAGCAACGCAATAACGACTCCCCCATGCCTCGTCTCCTGCTCCTCGCGCTCCTCTCCTTGGGCCTCACGGCGTGCTTCAAGCCCGAGATCCGCCAAGGCAACTTCCTGGAACAGGACAAGATCGCCGCGCTGAAATTGGGCATGACCCGGCAGCAGGTGGTGTTCGTCATGGGACGCCCCATGATCCAGGACCCCTTCCATCAGGACCGCTGGGATTACGTGCGCTGGGTGAACCCGAACGACGGCAGCCCAATCGAGAACTGGCGCGTGACGATGTTCTTCAAGGACAACAAGCTGGCGCGCGTCGACCAGCCGCCGCCCCTGAACCAGGGCACCAAGCTGCAGCTGCCCACCATCGACGACCTCACTCCGCTGCCCCAGCCCGGCCAGAACGGTCAGGGCGGCGGCGGGCCAAGCGGGAACTAGATCAGTTAGTCTTCTTGTTCGCCGCACGCCTGCGGCGTGCCTCTTTCGGGTCCGCGGTGAGCGGCCGCAGTATCTCCACCCGATCGCCCTCTTCCAGCACCTGCGTCGCGTCCACGCGTTTGCCGTAGATGCCGAGCGGCTGGCTCGCGTCCGAGAGCTCTGGGAAGCGATGCGCGAGGCCTGATTGCCGTACCGCGTCGAGCGCTGTGGTCCCCGCCGCCACCGTCAGCGCCACTACCGCCTGCACGTCGGGGCGCGCGTAGCAGACCTCCACGTGGATGCTCTCACTTGCCATGCACCGCCGCCACCCGGCGGATGAAGGCGTCCACCAGGGAATTGCAGATCTCGTGGAACACCGGCCCCGCCATCAGGTCCAGCATCCCGCTCTTGAACTCGAACTCCATGTCCAGCGATACCTTGGAGCCCTCGTGGTCCAGGTCCGTGAACTGCCAGCGGCCTTCCAGGTGCTTGAAGGGACCGTCCACCAGGGTGATGGTGATGGCCTGTCCCGCCTGCAGCCGGTTGAGGGTGGTGAAGGTCTTGTGGAAACCACCCCGGGCCAGCTCCAGGCTGGCGCGCATCTCCTCGGCGCCGTGCTCGAGCACCTTGGCGCTGCGGCACCAGGGCAGGAACTCCGGGTAGCGCTCCACGTCGTTCACCAGCGCGTACATCGCGGCGGCGGAATAAGGCACCAGCGCACTCTTGTTCACTTTTCGCATAAGGCAATTCTGAGGTAAGCCGCCGGACCGTACAACCTTGGGCATATCCAGCCTATATAATGCGGACATGGCTAAGAAAGACAAAGACGACGCCAAGAAGAGCGGCCAATCCACCATCGCCCTGAACAAGCGCGCCCGCTTCGACTACTTCATCGAAGACCGCTTCGAGGCCGGCATCGCGCTCGAGGGATGGGAAGTGAAGAGCCTCCGGGCCGGCAAGTGCCAGATCGCCGAGAGCTACGTGATCATCAAGGACGAAGAGGCCTATCTCCTCGGCGCCACCATCAGTCCGCTCATCACGGCCTCCACCCACGTGCACCCGGATCCCACCCGCACCCGCAAGCTGCTGCTGCATCGTGAGGAACTAGCGCGGCTCATCGGTGCCGTGGAACGCAAGGGCTACACCCTCGTGCCCACCGCCATGTACTGGAGCAAGGGCCGGGCCAAGGTCGAGGTGGGTCTCGCCAAGGGCAAGCAGCTCCACGACAAGCGCGCCACCGAGAAGGAACGCGACTGGCAGCGCCAGAAAGGCCGTCTGACCCGCACCCACTGATTCAGACCGCTTCTGCGAGGCACACCATGACACTCGACCCCAAGAAGACGGCTCTCCTGACCCTGGACTTCCAGAAGGGAATCATCGGTTCCGTGAGCGGCTCCGAAGCGGCGCTGCCCCAGGCCGCCAAGGCCGTGGCCTTCGCCCGCAAGCAGGGCTACCTGCTGATCCATGTGGGTTTAGGGTTCGAGCCCGGGCACCCGGAAATACCACACTCGGACGGTGACAGCGGCTTCGCGCGCGTCAAGAAGAACAAGATGTTCCTGAAGGGCAGCGAGTCCGCCGAGTTCCATCCGGACCTCTACAGGCAAGGCGACCTCGTGGTGCACAAGCAGCGCTACGGCGCCTTCTCCCACAACGGCCTGCAGATGATCCTGAACGCCAACCACATCGAGGACCTGGTGTTCTTCGGCATCAGCACCAGCGGCATCACCCTCTCCACCCTGCGCCTGGCCTTCGACCTGGACTACCGCTGCACCGTGCTCAAGGACGCCTGCTTCGACCGCGACGAGGAAGTGCACCGGGTGCTCACCGGCAAGGTGTTCCCCGCCCAGGCGCGGGTGCTCACCGTGGACGAGTTCATCGCCGAACAGGGCGGCATGGCTTGAGCCCGGCGGATGGCCGCGCGACCGAGCTGCACGAACTCGACCGGAAGGCCGTCGTGCTCACGATGGCGGGCGTGCTGCTCGCCATCTTCATGGGCTCGCTGGATTCCACCATCGTGGCCACGGCCCTGCCCGCCATGGTGCGCTCGCTGCACGGCTTCTCCAGCTACTCCGGCGTCATCAGCGCCTACCTCATCGCCTCCACCGTGGCCCTGCCCTTGGGCGGGAAGTTCTCGGACGTATACGGCCGCAAGCGGCTGCTCGCCGCCGGCATGCTCTGGTTCACTATCGCGAGCCTCCTCTGCGGCCTGGCCCAGTCCATGGCGGAGCTCATCCTGTTCCGCGCCGTCCAGGGCCTGGGCGCGGGGGTGATGCAGGCCGCGGCCAACACCACCATCGCCGACCTCTACCCGCCGGTGCGCCGGGGCCGCGCCATCGGTCTCGTGTCCTCCACCTCGGTGCTGGCCAGCGTCATCGGCCCGGTGCTGGGCGGGTTCCTGACGGACGGCCCGGGCTGGCGCTACGTGTTCCTCATCAACTTGCCCGTGGGTCTCCTGGGCACGCTGGTGGTGCTGCGCTACTTCCCGCACCTGCGCCAGACCAAACCCAAGGACTTCAGGATCGACTATGCCGGCGCCCTCTGCCTGATCGTGGCCGTGGTGCCCCTGCTCCTGGCCCTGCACCGCGTCGGCGACCAGGGAGGCTGGGACGGCGCCGCGCTCGCCCTCTTCGCCCTGGGCACGCTCTTCACCGCCGTGTTCCTGTGGGTGGAGCGGCGCGCGGAGCACCCCATCGTGCCGCTCAAGGTGTTCAGGAGCCCCATCATCTCCATCTCCCTGCTCAACACCGGCCTCTCCATGGCCGCCATGTTCGCCATCACCCTGTTCGCGCCGCTCTTCATGCAATCGGTGCTGCACACGAGCGCCCAGCTGAGCGGTGAGATCCTCTTGCCCCTCTCCCTCACCTTCGCCGTGACCGCCACCTTCACCGGGCACCTGGTGGGGCGCCTCGGCCGTTACCGCAACCTGGCCCTGGCCGGCACGGCGGTGGCCATCGGTGGCGGGCTGCTGCTCGCGAACCTGGGGGCCGACACCACGCTGCTGCACCTCCTGCTCGCGGCCATGGTCGCGGGCTTCGGCTGCGCCGTGTGCATGCCCATCTACAACATCGCCGTGCAGAACGCCGCCACCCTCGACACCCTGGGCGTCAGCACCTCCATGGTCTACTTCACGCGGCTCATGGCCTCCTCCGTGGGCGTGGCCGTATTCGGCGCCATCCTCGCCTCCCGGACGCCGGTGCATGGCCTCGCCTCGGCCCTGAGCGACGTCTTCTACCTCGCCACTGCCCTCCTGGCCGCGATCTTCCTCAGCACCCTGTTCCTCAAGGAGATCCCGCTGCGGCGCTCCAACCGCCGGCCCCCGCCGGAATGAACCCTTGGGACTGCAAGGAAAGACCCCATGACGTGCATGGATGCACTAACGTCGCGACAGGCCAGGGATGGCCGTGAGCGACGGAGATTGCTGTAGAATACGAATCGCACATGGGGGCGACCTGGTTTCGACGTGGGTCGTGAAACCTGAAGTGCATGCCGAGGTGCAGGATTCCTCGTAAAACTGTCTTGCAAAAACGCTTAGCTGCGAACGATAGCAACTACGCCCTAGCCGCCTAATCCCGGCTAGCCTCTGACTGGAGCCGTGCTTGTGCGTCCAGAGTCACTTC
>DASYZF010000115.1:0-7779 GCA_035946515.1 Gammaproteobacteria bacterium
TGGCGGAACGGCGGCTGGTGCCGGAGTTCCTGCAATATGACGCGAGCCCGGCCGCCATGGGCGCGGAGCTCTTGAAGCTCCTGGAGGATCCCGCGGCGCGCGGGGAGCAGCTCGGGGGCCTCGGTGCGCTCAGCCACATGCTGCGCCGGGGTGCGGACCAACGCGCCGCGGAAGCCGTGCTGGAATTGCTGGAATCCCGCGGCGCGGTCCGGAGTTAGAATGGCGGCGACGACCGGGCCTCAAGGCATGCGCATGCAGTGGGACGAGAGCGAAGACGCCGCGAGGATCGCGGGCGTGGACGAAGCGGGACGCGGCCCCCTGGCGGGACCGGTGGCCGCCGCGGCCGTGATCCTCGACCCTGCGCGTCCCATCGCGGGCCTCAAGGATTCCAAGCAACTCAGCGCCGCTCAGCGGGAGGCGCTCGCCGCCGAGATCCGTGCCCATTCCCTCGCCTGGGCCGTGGCCTGGGCGGACCATGAGGAAATCGACCGCTTGAACATCCTGCAGGCGAGCCTCCTCGCCATGGCGCGGGCCGTGGCGGCGCTCAGGCTCCAGCCGGCCCGGGTGCTGGTGGACGGCAACCGCCGTCCCGCCATGCCCATGCCCGTGACCGCGGTGGTCAAGGGCGATGCCACGGTGCCCGCCATCAGCGCCGCCTCCATCCTCGCGAAGGTGGAGCGGGATGCGGCCATGCAAGGGCTCGACGTCCTCTATCCGGACTACGGCTTCGCCGTGCACAAGGGTTACCCCACCGCCGTGCATCTCGCGGCCTTGGAGCGGCACGGGGCCTCTCCCGTGCATCGTAAGACCTTTGGGCCGGTACAGCGCTGCCTGCAGAAGCGGACCGGCTCATGAGACCGGGCTTCGTCCACCTCAGGCTGCACACCGAATACTCCCTGGCGGACAGCGTCATCCGGGTGCCGGACCTGATGCAGGCGGTGCGCGCCCAGGGCATGCCCGCGGTGGCGCTCTCGGACCAGGGCAACCTCTTCGCGCTCATCAAGTTCTACGAGGAAGCGGAGGAGGCGGGCATCAAGCCCGTCGTGGGGGCGGACCTGCGCATCCGCGACGGCGACAACGGCGAGACCGCGCTCATCACCCTCTACTGCTGCGACCACCAGGGCTATCTCAACCTCTCGGCGCTCATCACCCGCAGCTACCTGGAAGGGCAGAAGCGCGGCGAGCCGGTGCTGGAGCGGGAGTGGTTCGCCGGCAAGACGGCCGGGCTCATCGCGCTGTCCGGCGGCAAGGAGGGGGACGTGGGCCGTGCCCTGCTGGCGGGCCGCGCCGCGGAGGCCCGCAGCCGGCTGACCGCCTGGCGCAGGCTCTTCCCGGAGCGGTACTACCTGGAGCTGCAGCGCACCGGCCGCGAACTGGAGAACGAATATCTGGAGGCAGCCGTGAACCTCGCCGCCGCCGAAGGCGTGCCGGTGGTGGCCACCAACGACGTGCGCTTCCTGCAGCGCGACGAGTTCGAGGCCCATGAGGCCCGGGTGTGCATCCAGGAAGGCCGGGTGCTGGACGACCCGCGCCGGCCGCGCCATTACAGCGAGCAGCAATACCTGAAGAGCGCGGCGGAGATGGCCGAGCTCTTCGCGGACCTGCCGGAAGCGCTCGAGAACTCGGTGGAGATCGCCAAGCGCTGCAACCTGCACCTGGAGCTCGGCAGGAACTACCTGCCGGCCTTCCCGGTGCCGGAAGGCCACACCACCGAGAGCTTCCTGCAGGCGGAAGCGGAGCGGGGCCTCAAGGTGCGCCTGGAGAAGATCCTCGCCAGGGCCGGTGCCCAGCGCGAGGTGCGGGAGCAGCAGTACCGCGAGCGCCTCGCCCTCGAGATCCGCGTCATCGCCGGCATGGGGTTCCCGGGTTACTTCCTCATCGTGGCCGACTTCATCCGTTGGGCCCGGGAGCACGGGGTGCCGGTGGGACCGGGCCGCGGCTCGGGCGCCGGTTCGCTGGTGGCGTATTCCCTCGGCATCACCGACCTCGACCCCATCGAGCACGACCTCCTGTTCGAGCGCTTCCTCAACCCCGAGCGCGTGTCCATGCCCGACTTCGACGTGGACTTCTGCATGGAAGGCCGCGACCGGGTGATCGATTACGTGTCGGAGAAATACGGCGCGAGCCGCGTCTCCCAGATCATCACCTACGGCAGCATGGCGGCGCGCGCGGTGGTGCGCGACGTGGGCCGGGTGCTGGGACACCCCTACGGCTACGTGGACAAGATCGCCAAGCTGATCCCCATGGAACTGGAGATCACCCTCGATAAGGCGCTGGCGGACGTGGCTGAGCTCGCACAGCTGTACGAATCCGACGACGAGCTGCACGCGCTCATCGACCTCGCCAGGCGCCTGGAAGGCCTGGCGCGCAACGCCGGCAAGCACGCGGGTGGCGTGGTGATCGCGCCCACGGAGCTCACCGATTTCACGCCGCTCTACTGCGAAGCGGGCGGCCACCACCCGGTGACGCAGCTGGACAAGGACGACGTGGAGGCCGTGGGCCTGGTGAAGTTCGACTTCCTGGGCCTGCGCACCCTCACCATCATCGACCGGGCGGTGCGCATCATCAACGCCGAGCGCGCCAAGCTCGGCGAGCCGCCGCTGGACATCGGCGCCCTGCCCATGGACGACGTCGCCACCTACAGCCTGCTCAAGCGCTGCCAGACCACCGCGGTGTTCCAGCTGGAATCCCGCGGCATGCGCGACCTCATCCGGCGCCTGCAGCCCGACCGCTTCGAGGACATCGTGGCGGTGAACGCGCTGTTCCGCCCCGGACCGCTGCAGTCGGGCATGGTGGATGACTTCATCAACCGCAAACACGGCAAGCAGAAGGTCGACTACCCGCATCCCAAGCTCGAGCCGATCCTCCGGCCCACCTACGGCGTGATCCTGTACCAGGAACAGGTGATGCAGATCGCCCAGGTGCTCGCTGGCTACACGCTCGGCGGGGCCGACCTCCTGCGCCGCGCCATGGGCAAGAAGAAGCCGGAGGAGATGGCGAAGCAGCGCAGCATCTTCACCGACGGCGCCATCAGGAACGGCGTGGACGGCCGGCTCGCCACCTTCATCTTCGACCTGATGGAGAAGTTCGCGGGCTACGGTTTCAACAAGTCCCATTCCGCGGCCTACGCCTTGCTCTCCTATCAGACCGCCTGGCTCAAGGCCCATTACCCGGCGGCCTTCATGGCGGCGGTCTTGTCCTCGGACATGGACCACACCGACAACGTGGTGACCTTCATCCACGAGTGCCGGCAGATGGAGCTCACCATCCTGCCGCCCGACATCAACGGTTCCGATTACCGCTTCACCTTGGCGGATGCCGAGACCATCCGCTACGGGCTGGGCGCCATCAAGGGCGTGGGCTTCGCGGCCATCGAGGGCGTGTTGGCGGAACGCGCCGCCAACGGCCCCTTCAGGGATCTCGAGGACGTGTGCCGGCGCATTGACCTGCAGAAGGTGAACAAGCGGGTGCTGGAGGCCATGATCCGTGCCGGCGCCATGGATCGCTTAGGTCCCAACCGCGCCACACTCATGGCGCAGCTGCCTGACGCCCTCGCCATGGCCCAGCAACACACCCGCGCGAGCGAGGCGGGGCAGAACGATATGTTCGGCCTCGCCGCCGCGGCACCTGCCGCCGAGAAGGCTGCCGTGCCGGCGAAGGCGTTACCGGACTGGGATGAGGACGAGCGCCTGCGGGGTGAGAACGAGACCTTGGGCCTCTATCTCACGGGACATCCCATCAACCGCTACAAGCGTGAGCTCGACGCGGTGACGAGCGATCCCCTGGGCGAGCTCGCCAGCGAATCGCCCCCCCCGGAGCACAACGGCGAGCGCGCCTACACGCCGCCGCGCAAGGTCACCATCGCGGGTCTCCTGCTCGGTATCCGCAAGAAGGGCAACCGGGTGATCCTGACCCTCGATGACAACACCGGCCGCATGGAAGTGGTGTTCTTCGAGGACGGCTTCGGCAAGTACAAGGGCATCGCCCTCAAGGACCGCATCCTGGTGGTGGAGGGCAACTGCAGTTTCGACAGCTTCAACAACACCTGGCGCATCAACAAGGTCACGGACATGTACGACATGGACGCCTTGCGGGAACGCCGGGTGAACCGTCTGGACATCGTCTGGGACACCGCCACGGCGCCGCCGGATTTCGCCGGGCGCCTGAAGGAGCTCCTCAAGCCCCACCTGGGCGGGCGCTGCACCGTCTGGGTGCATTTCCGGGGTGACAGCGGCAAGGCCCCGGTCTCCCTGGGCGAGAGCTGGCGGGTGCACCCCGCCGAGGGCCTGCTCCGGCGCCTGGAGGGCTGGATAGGCGCGGACAAGGTGACGCTGGGCTACGCGCCGCGACCCATGAGCCGGCCCGCGGAAGCGGTGGGCGCTTAAGTCAAGGTTCTCAGGGGCTTGTCCCCCGGCGGCCCAACCGGTAACGTTTACAGTCTCTTGGGACAATTATTAAAGAATGAATCTCAACTTTCTCGAATTCGAGCAGCCCATCGCCGAACTGGAAGCGAAGATCGAAGAACTGCGCTTCGTGGGCGATGAGTCTGCCGTCAGCATCACCGAGGAGATCGAGCGCCTGCAGGCCAAGAGCCGCGCGCTCACCGAGAACATCTTCGCCAACCTGTCCGCCTGGCAGGTGGCCCAGCTGGCACGCCATCCCCAGCGGCCCTACACCCTGGACTACGTGCAGCGCCTGTTCACCGAGTTCGAGGAACTGAAGGGCGACCGGTCCTACGCCGACGACCCCGCCATCGTCTGCGGCGTGGCGCGCTTCGACGGCAAGCCGGTGGCCATCATCGGCCAGCAGAAGGGCCGCGACACCAAGGAGAAGATCCGCCGCAACTTCGGCATGCCCCGCCCCGAGGGTTACCGCAAGGCGCTGCGCATCATGAAGCTGGCGGAGCGCTTCCGCCTGCCCATCTTCACCTTCATCGACACCCCCGGCGCCTATCCCGGCGTCGGCGCCGAGGAGCGGGGCCAGAGCGAGGCCATCGCCCGCAACCTGTTCGAGATGTCCACCTTGCGGGTGCCCATCATCTGCACCGTGGTGGGCGAGGGCGGCTCCGGCGGGGCGCTCGCCATCGGCGTGGGCGATCGGGTGCTGATGTTGCAGTACAGCATCTATTCCGTGATCTCGCCGGAGGGCTGCGCCTCCATCCTCTGGAAGAGCGCCGACAAGGCTTCGGAAGCGGCAGAAGCCATGGGCATCACCGCTGAGCGCCTGAAGACCTTGGGTCTCATCGACGGCGTGCTCAAGGAGCCTTTGGGCGGCGCGCACCGGGACATGGACGCCACGGCCCTCACCGTCAAGAAGGCGCTCCTGGACAACCTAGCGCGGCTGGAGCGCCTGTCCATCGATGAGCTGGTGGAAGCCCGCTACAAGCGCTTTACTTCCTTCGGCAGCTTCAAGGAATGAGCTGAAAGGCTCATCCCTTGCCTTTCGATCCCTCACGACTGATCCACACCCTGCGCGGCCTCCCGGCCGCGCGGTGCTATTGGGTGGCCTTGAGCGGCGGGCTCGATTCCATGGTGCTGCTTACGGGCCTGGCGGCGGAGCGGAGCGGGTTGCCCGGCGAACTCAAGGCCCTGCACGTGAACCACGGCCTCAATCCCAAGGCGGACGGATGGCAGCGCCATTGCGAGACTGCCTGCGCATCCCTTCGCATCCCGCTCGAGGTACGGCGCGTAGTGGTGCAACCTTCTGCGGGCGAGAGCCTGGAGGCCGTGGCCCGGGAGCGGCGCTACGCTGCCTTCCGGGAACTCTTGGGAGCGGACGATCTCCTGCTCCTGGCCCAGCACCAGGACGATCAGCTGGAGACCTTCCTGCTGCAGGCCCTGCGCGGCGCCGGCGTGCGCGGCCTTGCCGCCATGCCCGAGAGCGCGAGCTTCTCGGGGCTCAAGCTGGCACGGCCGCTCCTGACCTATGGCCGGGCGGAACTGGAAGCCTGGGCACGGCAGCGGGGCTTGAGCTGGGTGGAGGATCCCAGCAACGCGGACACCCGTTTCGACCGCAATTATCTGCGCCACGAGGTATTGCCGCGCCTCAAGCAGCGCTGGCCCTCGGCCGCCGAGACCGTCTCCCGCAGCGCCCGGTTCGCCGCCGAGGCGGACGAGCTATTGAAGGAGCTGGCCGCCGAAGACGCCGCCCGTTTCCGGGCGGGGGACACCCTGCTTCTCAAAGCCTTGCAGGAGCTCTCGGCGCCCCGGGCCCGTAACCTCCTGCGTCAATGGGTCCATGCGCGCGGCCTGCCCTTGCCACCGGCCCAGAAGCTGGAGGAGATCCTGCGCCAGGCCGAGGCTCGCGCGGACCGGAACCCCTGTATCGCCTGGGAAGGAGCCGAGGTGCGGCGTTACCGTCAGCGTCTCTATGCCCTGCAGCCGGTGCCGGAAGCCCCCGGGGGTTTCAGCTTGAGGCCCGGCGTCGCCCACGACCTGGGGCCGGGCCTGGGTGTACTCAAGCTGGTGCCGGCCGCCGGCGAGGGCCTGCGGGCCAGCCTCTGCGGCCCCCAGGGGCTCGCTATCGCCTTCCGCCTGGGCGGGGAGAGCTGCCGGCCCGCCGGCCACCCCCATGAGCGGCCCCTCAAGAAATGGCTGCAGGAGCTGCACGTGGTCCCCTGGCTCCGGGACCGGCTACCCCTGGTGCAGGGCGAACATGGCCTCCTGGCGGTGGCGGGACTCTTCGTCTGCGAACCGCACGCGGCGCGTCCCGGCGAACCGGGTTTGCGCATCGAATGGCTCGAGCACCCGCCGCTGCGCTGAGAAATCCGTGTTTCTCCGCGAGAATCCGCGTACGCATGCCGCCGCACTTTTGAAAACCGGCGGCTTCTGATAATCTGTGTTCCCGATTCCGCAGCGCCGTCCCGGCGCCGCATCGGGAGTTCCAGATGACCCAATTCGTGTTCGTGACCGGCGGCGTCGTTTCCTCATTGGGGAAAGGCATCGCCTCCGCCTCCCTGGGCGCCATCCTCGAAGCCCGTGGCCTCAAGGTCACCATGGTGAAGTTGGACCCCTATATCAACGTGGACCCGGGCACCATGAGTCCCTTCCAGCACGGCGAGGTGTTCGTCACCGACGACGGCGCCGAGACCGACCTGGACCTGGGCCATTACGAACGCTTCGTGCGCACCCGCATGCACAAGAGCAACAACTTCACCACCGGCCGCATCTACGAGAACGTGATCCGTAAGGAGCGCCGCGGCGACTACCTGGGCGGCACGGTGCAAGTGATCCCCCACATCACCGACGAGATCAAGCGCTGCATCCGCGAGGGCGCGGGCGACGCGGACGTGTGCCTGGTCGAGATCGGCGGCACCGTGGGCGACATCGAGTCGCTGCCGTTCCTGGAGGCCATCCGCCAGATGGGCGTGGAGATGGGCCGTAGCGGCAAGTGCGTCTACATGCATCTGACCCTGGTGCCCTACATCCCCACCTCCGGCGAGACCAAGCCCAAGCCCCCCCAGCACTCGGTCAAGGAGCTGCGCTCCATCGGCATCCAGCCTGACATTCTACTGTGCCGCGCCGCGGCGCCGCTGCCGCAGGACGCGCGGCGCAAGATCGCGCTGTTCACCAACGTGGAGGAGCGGGCCGTCATCTCCGCGCCGGACGTGGACGACATCTACACGAGCCCCCTGGTGCTGCACGAGCATGGCCTGGACGACATCGTGGTGGACCATCTGCGCATCAACGCGCGCTCGGCCAACCTCTCCGAGTGGCGCCGGGTGGTGGAGGCCCGCGCCAACCCCGAGGCCGAGGTCAACGTCGCCATGGTGGGCAAATA
>DASYZF010000116.1:0-3932 GCA_035946515.1 Gammaproteobacteria bacterium
GGATATGGTAGAGGAAGCGCGTCACGCGGCCTTGGGGCTCGACGCGGGGGCGGTCCTCGCCGCTGCCCTCCACCTTGAGCTTGTTGGCGCCGGGCACGCCGAGGCAGGCGAGCATGGGGATGAGGGTGAGCGCGGCGAACAACGAGAACACCACCGAGTAGGTCACGGTGAGGGACTGGTCGCGGAACAGTTGGCCGGCGATGCCGGTGACGAACACCAGCGGGAAGAATACCGCGATGGTGGTGAGGGTGGCGGCGGTGATGGCGCTACCCACCTCGCTCGTGCCCTCGCGCACCGCGGCGGTGGTGTCCTTGCCCATGTGCCGGTGGCGGGAGATGTTCTCCAGCACCACGATGGAGCTGTCCACCAGCATGCCGATGGCCAGCGAGATGCCGCCGAGCGACATCATGTTGAGGCTGATGTGGCCGGCGTACATGGCGATGAAGGTGGCGATCACCGACACCGGGATGGCGATGCTCACGATCACCGTGGCCCAGAGGTTGCGCAGGAAGAAGAAGATCACGAGCGCGGCCAGCAGGCCGCCGATGATGGCGGCGTTGATCACGTCGCCGATGGCCTGGGAGATGAACACCGCCTGGTCGTATTCCTTCACCAGCTTGAGGCCCGCCGGCAGGTGCTGCTGGATGTCGCCGATCTTGCCGGCCACGGCCTGTGACACGGAGACGGTGTTGGCGTCGCCGGCCTTGTAGATGGCGAGCTCCACCGATTCCTCGCCGTTGATGCGGGTGATGGCCTGGCGCTCCTTGTAGCCGCGCTCCACGCCGGCCACGTCCTTGAGGTAGATGGGACGTCCGTCCTTGGTGGCGACCACGGAGTCGGCGATGTCGTCCAGGTTCTGGAACTCGTTGACGGTGCGCACCAGCAGCTTCTGGTTGCCCTGCTGCAGCAGGCCGCCGGAGAGGTTCACGTTCTCGGCCTTGAGCCGGTCGCCCACCTCGGCATTGGTGAGGTGCAGCTCGGCGAGCTTGCCCTGGTCCACGAACACGTGGATCTCGTCCTCCAGGCCGCCGCTCACCTTGACGGCGCCCACGCCGTCCACCGCCTCCAGCATCTTGGTCAGGTCCTGGTCGGCGTAGGTGCGCAGGTAGCGCAGTTGCTGCACCTTAGGGTCGATGCCGTCGGCGGGGGAGAGATCCTTGGGGCTCCCGGTGAGGCCGTAGCGCAGCACCGGCTCGGTAGAGGGGTCGAAGTGCAGCAGCACCGGGCGCTTGGCTTCGGTGGGCAGCTCCAGGGCGTCGATCTTCTCGCGCACGTCCACGCCCGCGTAGTCCATGTCCGTGCCCCAGGTGAACTCCAGGGTCACGTCGGACTCACCCGGCCGCGACACGGAGCGCACCGTGCGCACGTTCTTGATGACGCTCACCGCCTCTTCGATGGGCTTGGTGATGAGGTTCTCCACCTCCTCGGGCGCGGCGCCCGGCAGGTCGGTGCGGACCGTGAGCGAGGGGTAGGAGAGCTCCGGCAGTAGGTTGAGCTTCAGGCGCGAGAGCGACACGAAGCCGAACACGATCACCGCCAGGGTGAGCATGCCGATGGTGACGCGGCGCTCCGTGGCGAGCTTGACGATACCGAGGACCTTGGGGGCTTTCACGGGCTCAATCCTCGTGGTGGTCTGTGTGGCAGTCCTTGTCGGGATCCTTGTGGATCACCGCGTAGGGCTTGAAGGCGGGGATCTCCACCGCGATCTCGTCCTGCAGGAGCTTCTGGGCCTTCACGTCCTTGCAGATCTCGGTCGCGGCCTGGTCCAGGGGCTCGGCCTTGCGGTTCATGTCCGCGTCCAGCTTTTTGTCGCCGTCGTCGGCGAGCAGGTCCGTGACCAGGGTGCCGACCATGCCGCCCACCATGGCGACCGCCTGGCGGCCGATCTCCATGCCCTTATGCTCGATCGCCACGATGCCCTGGGAGTACTGGCGCAGCAGCTGGCGCTGCCCGGCGGTCACAGCCACGCGCTGGTCGCGGATGCTGAGGTCGCCGGCGGGCGTGATGCGCGCTTCGCTGTCGTCCCGCGCGATGATCACCACGTCGTCGCCGCGCATGACGATGTCGATGCCGTCGCTGTCGGTGTGACCGAAAGCGTCCACGCGCACGTCGGCACGTGAGGCGAGGGCGGTGATGGCGACGGCGCCGGCCAGGGCACCGATCAAGAGACATTTACGTACGGTGTTCATGACATCCCCTCCTGCGATGATGGAGTCGGGTCAGACGGAAGGCACGCTCTTGTCGGAGCGCACGGCGGTCGCCTTCTGGGGCGAGGGGTTCACCACCGCCACCTTGGTGCCGTCCTTGAGGCTGTTCTGGCCGAGCGTCACCACGCTGTCGCCGTTCTTGAGGCCGCGGGTGATCTCCACCTTGTCTCCCTCGGCGTAGCCGAGGCTCACCGGGACCCGGTGTGCCGTGCCGTCGTTCACCACGTAGACCGCGGATTCGCCGTCCTCGGTGATGATGGCGGCGCGCGGCACGGTGAGTGCGTCCTTGTGCACGTCATAGGTGATGTTCACGCGGCTGAACATGCCGGGGGCGAGGCCGCGTTCGCCGCGGTTCACTTCCACCGTCACCTTGAAGGTGCCGGTCTGGGGGTCCACCACCGGCGCGAGGCGTGCCACGCGGCCGGTGAAGGTCTGGCCACCCAGCGCGTCGGCGCTCAAGGTGGCAGGCTGGCCGGGACGGATGCGGGCCAGGGCGTTCTCCGGCACGTAGAGCACCGCGAGCAGCGGGTTGAAGTCGGTCACCACGTACACCGCCTGGTTCGGGGTCAGGGTGTTGCCCACCTTGATGAGGCGCTTGGCCACCACTCCGTCGATGGGCGAGCGGATCACGGTGCGGTCCAGGTTGAGCTTGGCGATGTCGTAGGTGGCCTTCAGCACCGCGAGGTCGTACTTCACGCTGTCGAAGGCGTCGGTGCTGATGAGGTGCCGGTCGTAGAGCGCCTGGCTGCGGGTGAACTCCTGCTGCTTCTTCTCGAAGTTGGCCTGGGCCTCCTCGGCGTCGTAGCGCAGTTCCGTGTCGTCGAGCTGCGCCAGGGCGTCGCCGGCACGCACCTGCCGTCCTTCCTCGGCGTAGATCTGGGCCACGGTGCCTCCCACCTTGGCCACCACCGAAGCTTCCTCGGCGGCTTCGAGGGTGGTGGTGCCGGAGTAGGTGGCGGCCACCTCGGCCCGCTGGGCGGTGGCGGTCTCCACCGGGATGGCCGGGGTGCTGTCCTTGGCGGTCTCCTTGGCCTGGGCGGCATCGCCGCCGCAGCCGGCGAGGCTCAAGCTGAGGCCAGAGGCCAGGAGGGTCAGGAAGAGGGTGCGGCGGATGATGGATTTCATGGCATGTGCCTCTTTAAGGTCTCAAGTTCTTTCTACGAAGGCCCCAAGAACAGTGTTATAGATGAGTATAACACTAGTTTTGATACATGCAAGTACATAGACCCCCCTGAAATCAGGGGGGTCTATATAAGTAAGTAGGACGCTTTAGCTAGACGGAGGGTTTAGTTGCGATCGGCTAGCGCCGAAGGCGGGGTAGGGGGGAAGAGCTTTCTCGCGTCCATGTCGGCCACCACCTGGGCGGTCTCGTCCAGGAGCACGTCGGGCTCGATGCCCGGGTCATCGGCGCCATCTGGGTCGCTGGCGCCGGTCTTGGAGGTCTTCAGGGCTTCCGCCAGGGTAGCTGCCGCCGGCAGGCCCTCGAGCTTGCGCCACGCGTTGGCCAGGCTTAAACGCTTCGCATCGTCGGCGCTGCGCTCCTTCTGACGCTCCGCCAGCACCAGGGACACCGAGGTCTCGGCCCGCTCCGCCTGCACCTCGTGCAGGGCATCCATGAAGAGCTTCCAGTCGGGGTCTTTGGCCACGCGTTCTTCGTGGTCCTTGTTGAGCAGCGGCAGGGCCTTCTCCAGCCCGTCGTGCAGCACGGAGTAATCGGCGGGTGCG
>DASYZF010000117.1:0-3312 GCA_035946515.1 Gammaproteobacteria bacterium
GAGGCGCATGGCGGCGCAGGCGGCGTAGAAGAACGCGCCCATCCAGCCCACTTTGCCCCAGGCGTTGCCGTAATCGACCATGGAATGGAGCGACCACTCGAACATGACCAGCGCCGGCGCGAGGCCGAAGGAGACCATGTCGGCGAGGCTGTCGTATTCCTTGCCGAAGGCGCTCTCGGTGTGGGTCCAGCGCGCCACGCGGCCGTCCAGGCTGTCGAACACCATGGCCACGAACACGGCGATGGCCGCCGGCTCGAACTTGCCGGCCATGGCGGCGACGATGGCATAGAAGCCCGAGAACAGCCCCGCGGTGGTGAAGAGGTTGGGCAGGAGATAGATGCCGCGGCGGCGTGGACCCTCGGCTTCGGCCTCCGGAACACCCGGTTCCACCTCGTCCAGGCCGACTTCGGTCTCCACATCCTCGTCGGGGATGATCTCTTTCTGCATGCCGCCGGGCCTCGTGGTCGGTGATGGGACATGATGCCACGAACGCCCCGAGGCTGTCGCGGCGCGGCGGCCCTCAGCGCTTCGGCCGGCCCATGTGGGTGCGCAATTCCCGGCCGATGGTGTCGATGAGCGCGGCCCGGGCGGCGGCGCGCCCGGCCTTGATGACCGGTTTGCCGGACTGCATCTCTTCCTGCAACTCCTGGGCGAAGCTGCCGTTCCGGATCTCGTCCAAGAGCGCACGCATGGCGGTGCGGGACTCGGGGCCGATGACCCGCGGGCCGCGGGTGTAGTCCCCGAACTCCGCGGTGGCGGAGATGGACTCGCGCATGCCGGCGATGCCGCGCGCGTAGACCATGTCGGCGATGAGCTTGATCTCATGCAGGCAGCAGAAGTAGGCGATCTCGGGCGCGTAGCCCGCCTCCACCAGGGTGTCGAAACCGGCGGCGATGAGGTGGGTCAGGCCGCCGCAGAGCACCGCCTGCTCGGCGAAGAGATCGGTCTCGGTCTCCTCCTTGAAGCTGGACTCGATGATGCCGGCCCGGCCATGGCCCTGGGCCCAGGCGTAGGAGAGCGCCAAGGCCCGGGCCTGGCCGCTCCTGTCCTGGTGCACGGCGATCATGCCGGGCACGCCGTGGCCGGCCTGGTACTGGGCGCGCACCTGCTCGCCGATGCCGTTGGGGGCCACCATGATGACGTCGAGGTCGGCGCGGGCCTTGAGGCGGCCGTAATGGACGTTGTAACCGTGGGCGAAGACCAGCGTCCCGCCCTGGGGCAGCCTGGGCTCGACGGAGCTCCGGTAGACCTCCGGCTGCACCTCGTCGGGGACGAGCATCACCACCATGTCGGCCTGGGCCACCGCCGCCGCCGGCTCGGCCACGGCGAGACCGGCGGCTTCGGCCGCGCCGCGGGACTTGGAGCCCGCGCGCAGGCCCACCGTGACCCGCACGCCCGAGTCCTTGAGGTTCACCGCCTGGGCACGACCCTGGGCGCCGAAGCCCAACACCGCCACGCGGCACTGGCGCACGAGGCCCGGGTCGGTGTCGGCGTCGTAAAAAAGGCGCATGGGGTCCGTCGACGCTAGGCTCCGGGGAGCCGAGGCCGCTAGAATACGGGCTTTCCGCCCCAAAACCTACAAGACCCCCCATGCGCGCCTCCCGCTTCCCGCTCAACACCGTCAAGGAAACCCCCGCCGACGCCGAGACCGCGAGCCACAAGCTCATGCTCCGCGCCGGCATGCTCCGCAAGCTCGCGGCCGGCATCTACACCTGGACGCCGCTGGGCCTCAGGGTGCTGCACAAGGTGGAGGCCGTGGTGCGCGAGGAGATGGACCGGGCCGGGGCCCTCGAGATGCTCATGCCCTCGGTGCAGCCCAAGGAGCTCTGGGAGGAGACCGGCCGCTGGCAGAAGTTCGGCGGACAGCTCCTCAAGATCAAGGACCGCAAGGAGCAGGAGTACTGCTACGGCCCCACCCACGAGGAAGTGGTGACGGACTGGGCCCGAGCCGAGCTCAAGAGCTACAAGCAGCTGCCCCTGAACGTCTACCAGGTGCAGACCAAGTTCCGCGACGAGATCCGCCCGCGCTTCGGGGTGATGCGCGCGCGCGAGTTCATCATGAAGGACGCCTACTCCTTCCACACCAGCGGCGAGGACCTGGCGCGCGAATACCAGAACATGTACGACACTTATGGCCGCATCTTCACGCGCCTCGGGCTCAGGTTCCGGGCGGTGAAGGCGGACACCGGCGCCATCGGCGGCAACGCCTCCCACGAGTTCCACGTGATCGCCGATTCCGGCGAAGATGCCATCGTCTTCTCCACCGGCTCCGACTACGCCGCCAACGTGGAACTGGCCGAAGCCCTCGCCTCCGCCGGCGCCCGCCCCGCCGCCACGGCCGCGCTGCAGCTGGTGGACACCCCCGCCCAGAAGACCATCGAGGAGATCTCCGCCTTCCTCAAGGTCGACCCGAAGCAGTGCCTGAAGACCCTCATCGTGCGCGGCGAGAAGGGCCTGGTGGCGCTCTGCCTGCGCGGGGACCACGAGATCAACGAAGCCAAGGCGGCCAAGCTCCCGGAATTGCCCGGCGAGTCGGTCCTGGCGGACGAAGCCGAGATCTGGAAGGCCATCCAGTGCAAGCCGGGCTTCATCGGCCCGGTGAACCTGCCCAAGGACATCCCCGTGATCGTGGACCGTGCCGCGGCGGCCCTCGCCGACTTCGTCTGCGGCGCCAACCAGGCGGGCAAGCACTACCGGGGCGCCAACTGGGAACGGGATGCGCGCCTCAGCCGGATCGAGGACCTGCGCAAGGTGGTGGCCGGCGACCCCTCGCCCGATGGGAAGGGCACACTCAACATCGCTCGCGGCATCGAGGTGGGCCACGTGTTCTCCCTGGGCGACAAGTATTCCAAGGCCATGGGCGCCACGGTGCTGGACCAGCACGGCAAGGCCGTGGCCCTGCAGAGGGGCTGCTACGGCCTCGGCGTGAGCCGGGTGGTGGCGGCCGCCATCGAGCAGAACCACGACGAACGCGGCATCATCTGGCCCGCCCCCCTCGCCCCCTTCGACATCGCGCTCCTGCCCCTCAACATGGGCAAGTCCGAGAAGCTCAAGGCCGCGGCCGAGAAGCTCTATGCGGAGCTGCAAACGGCGGGTTACGCGGTGCTCATGGACGACCGGGACCTGCGCCCCGGCCCCATGTTCGCGGACGCCGAGCTCATCGGCATCCCGCACCGGCTCGTGCTGTCGGAGCGGGGTCTCGACGCCGGCACCGTGGAATACAAGGGCCGGCGGGACAGCGACAACCAGAACATCCCCCAGGGAGAGATCATGGGCTTCCTGAGGCAGCGCCTGGCCGCCGGCTGAGATGCG
>DASYZF010000118.1:0-2928 GCA_035946515.1 Gammaproteobacteria bacterium
GACCTTAACCGGCTTTTTGAACAGTCGGACCGTATGAATCCGTCCATAGACTCATGCTACGTTGTAGGCATGAAGATAAAGACGAAGCGCGACCACAAGAAATACACCCCGCCGAAGCAGGAGAGAGAGCCTATTCCTTTCGACGAAACCCAGGCGATGCTTTGGGCGGCGAAGAAGAAAAAGAAACCTTAGAACGCCTGGTTACTTAGTGAGTTTGTGAGGCGGCGGCTTGCCCGCCCAGCCTCTCTGAATCATTTGAGCGTATGCCGGTGCGGGCCTCATGGGCAGATGCAGGCCCGGCTTGTGGGGCTCCGCATGCAGCGGCAGATGCACCGGCAGCGCGGCCGGGATCGCGGGTCTCACGGCCTTGGCCGCGGCAGGCTTCGCCTTCGCGGCGACGGCGCGGCGCGACGGCTTCGCCGCGGGCTTCGCGGTGAGCTTCCTGGATCGGGTTTTCTTGGGCGCCGCTTTCTTCTTGGCCGCGGGCCGGGCCGGGGTTTTCTTCTTCATGCTTAAAGCCTAGCACCGCTCCCGGAAAAAGGTATAAGCGACTGTACATAAAAGGAACGGGCCGCTTGCGCGGCCCGTTTTATGCCCGAAGGTCAGGCACTTATCAGCACTTCTGGTATTCCACGTCCGGGTCGGAGAAGTTCACCGTCTTGGTGCTGGCCGGGGCCGCCACGATGATGTAGGGGCTCGAAGGTTCCGGCCGGCTCTGCTTCTCGCAGGGGATGACGACCTTGCTGGACACCTGCACCTGGGCGCCAGTCTCGTCCACCTTGGTGATGGCGGCGCGGATGCCGGTGTTCTGCTTGGCACCCACGAAGAACGCCACCACCATCTGGGTGCTCCAGTCCAGCTTCAGGCTCGGCGCGCCGCCCTTGTCGAACGCAGTGGCCATGAACGCATCCAGGTCAGCCTGGTTGTGGAAATCCTTCAAGGCCTCGTCCTTCTGGGCGCTGTGGCTGCCGCTCTGCAGCACACTCACGCCGGACGCGGAGCTGCCGCCCATGCTGGCGCAACCGGCGAGGATCACGGCCAGGGCCGCGACGGCGATGAACAACTTCTTCATGACGCTTCCTCCGATGGGAGATGATGGAATTAGCGATGATGGGAAACCGAGGGTCCGTATTCTAGGCCATCCCCCACCCTCAAGTCATACTTACCCTATGTAGCCCCCGCCGGCCCGGGGATAGGGCTCAATGGCCCATGAGGTAATAGGCCGTCACGTCCGCGTCTATCTCGATCTCGCCGCTCAGGAACTCGGGTTGCTGTACGCCGGGGCTCTTGAGGGCGGCCATCATCATGGGCCGCGGGGCGCGGGAGCCTTCCTGCTCCGAGATCCGGTAGACGGCGCCCAGCTCCACGCCGGCCGCGGCGGCCAGGGCCTGCGCTTTCCCATGGGCGTCTTGCAGCGCCTGGGCCAGGGCCTGCTGCTGCAACTGGTCCCGGTCGCTGCGGTCGGGGACCACATCGTCCAAGCGGGTGACACCGGCCGCGAACAGGCCGTCCGCCAGCGCGCCGTAGCGGCTGAGGTCGCGCAGCGTGAGGCTGATGCTGCGGGTCACGTGCTGTCCCACCAACACCTGTTTTCCGTCGCCGGATGGGGTCTGATGCCATTCGTATTGGGGATAGACCGTGACCGCGGGCGCCTTGATGTCCTTCTCCGCGATCTTGAGCTCACGCGCCAGGGCGATCACCTTGGCGGCGCGGCTCTCCACGTCCGCTCGAGCCGCCTTCGCGTCCAGGGAGGTCTTCTCCAGGGTCAGGTTCACGTAGACCAGGTCCGGCACCACGTGCAGCTCCCCGTGCCCGCCCACCTCGATGTAGGGCGAGGACGGCAAGCCGTCGGCGAGAGCGAGGATGGGCAGGCACAGGGCGAGCAGGGCGAAGGTTCTCAGCATGGGGCGGCTCCTCAGGCTTCAAGCGCCTTGAAGCCCTGAATTATTCAGGGCTTCCGTGGTGCAGGGATGCACCGCACGCGAGTCAAGCACATCAGTGCTTGACTCGGCGGAAGCGGGTCCGGACACGTGCCGGACTCGCTGACTCTGAAAAATCCTGGGACGGATTTTTCAGAGCTCCTTAAGTATCGCGGCGGTGTCGGCCACCTCCGCGAACTCACCGTGCAGGTTCGCGAGCGCGAGCTCGTGCACCGTCTGGGCGCTATAACGCTTGCCATCATAGCCCGTCTGGTCGTGGGCGGCGCAGGCATCCGCCGCCACGAAGGTGTCGAACCCGAGGTTGCCGGCCATGCGCACCGTGGTGGAGACGCAATGCATGGTGGTGAGGCCGGCCATGACCAGCGTCCGGATACCGGCGGCGCGCAGCCGCGCCTCGAGGTCGGTGCCGATGAAGGCGCTGTTGACGCTCTTGCCGATGACGGGCTCCCCCGGCAGCGGCCGTACCTCGGGCTTGTGGTCGCAACCGGACTGACCGGGCCTGAGCGGCGAGCCCGGCGTGACGGAGCGGTGCTGCACGTGGAACAGCGGCCGGCCGCTCGCGCGCCAGGCGCCGAGCAGCTTCGCCGCATTGGCCTCTGCCTGCGGGTTGTTGCGCGGCCCCCAGCCGGGCGCGTCGAAGCCCTGCTGGATGTCGATCAGGATCAGGGCGGCGTTCTTCGGGATGCTCTTCATGGAAAAGAAAACGGCGCCTCGCGGCGCCGTTCCTCAGGTCTTAAGCGTCGAGGACGCAGGCGAAGATGAGGGGAGCGACGATCGTGGCATCGGACTCCACGATGAACTTGGGCGTATCGGGACCCAGCTTGCCCCAGGTGATCTTCTCGTTCGGCACCGCACCCGAGTAGGAGCCGTAGCTCGTGGTGGAGTCGCTGATCTGGCAGAAGTAGGACCATAGCGGCGTGGCCTGCTCCATGTCCTGCTCCAGCATCGGCACCACGCAGATGGGGAAGTCGCCGGCGATGCCGCCGCC
>DASYZF010000119.1:0-1723 GCA_035946515.1 Gammaproteobacteria bacterium
CACCGTGTCCTGGGGGACGATGCCGAGCTGGCGGCGCAGGCTGTCGCGGGTCACGTCGCGGATGTCGGCGCCGTCGAGCGTGATGCGGCCGCCGCCCACGTCGTAGAAGCGGTACAGGAGCCGCGCGATGGTGGACTTGCCAGCGCCGCTCGGGCCCACGATGGCCACTTTCTTGCCGGCCGGCACCCGGAAATCCACGCCGTGCAGGATCTCCCGGTCCGGGCCGTAGCCGAAGCGCACGTTCTCGAAGCGGATCTCGCCTTTCACGTGGTGCAGGGGTCCGGTACCGGGACGGTCCGCCACCTGGGCGTGCCGGTCCAGCAGCGCGAACATGCGTTCCATGTCCGTGAGGGAGCGCTTCATCTCCCGGTAGATGAAACCCAGGATGTTGAGCGGCATGAACAGCTGCACCATGTAGGCGTTCACCATGATGAAGTCGCCCAAGGTCATCCGACCCTGCACCACCTCATGGCCGGCGAGCAGCATCATGGCCGTGACGCCGAGAGCGATGATGAAGGCCTGGCCGCTGTTGAGGGTCGAGAGGGAGTATTGCGTCCTGAGGGCCTCCCGTTCCCAGGCCGCCAGGTCCTGGTCGTAGCGCCGGGCTTCGAACTCCTCGTTGCCGAAGTACTTCACCGTCTCGTAGTTGATGAGGCTGTCGATGGCGCGGGTGTTGGCCTTGGAGTCCAGCTCGTTCATGAGCCGCACGTGGCGCGTGCGCCACTCGGTGATGGCGATGGAGAAGGCGATGTAGAGCCCGACGGCGGCGAGGATGATGGCCGCGAACCAGCCGGAGAAGTTCCACAGGAAGATGCCGGTGACCAGCGCCACCTGCAGCACCGTAGGCAGCACGTTGAACAGGATCGCGCTCAGGGTGAAGCTCACCCCGCGGCTGCCGCGCTCGATGTCGCGGGAGAGGCCTCCCGTCTGGCGCTCCAGGTGGAAAGCGAGGTCGAGGTCGTGCAGGTGGCGGAACACCCGCAGGGCCACCCGCCGCGCCGCCCGCAGGGTGGCGAGCTCGAAGACCACGTCGCGCAGCTCCCCGAGCAGGGTGCCCAAGAAGCGCAGCAGGCCGTAGCCCAGGAGCAAGGCCAGGGGCAGCACCAGCACCGCGTGCTGCGGCCCGAGCGCATCCACGATGCGCTTCAAAATCAGGGGTACGCCCACGGTGGCCAGGTCCGCCAGCACGAGCAGTGCCAGGGCGAGCACCGCCCGGCCGCGGAACTCCCAGAGGTAGGGCAGCAGGGAGCGCAGGGTGGTGTGATGGCTGGGTGGGTTCTGCATGGATCCTGGGGCCGGGGTGGCGCACGGTTATAATGGCACGCCGCAGCGGGGCTTGAGGGCGGGCGGGCAATCCCCATCATTTGAGGGCGGAGCGCCCGGTTTTCAACGAGGACAGCATGCCTATATATGAATACGCCTGCAGCGTCTGCGGCCACCGGCTGGAGGTGCTGCAGAAGGTGAGCGACGCCGCGCTGCGGAAATGTCCGGAATGCGGCAAGTCCACCCTGCGCAGGCTCATCTCCGCGCCCTCCTTCCGCCTGAAGGGCGGCGGCTGGTACGAGACCGATTTCAAGTCCGGCAACAAGCGCAACCTGGCGGACGGCGGCAAGGAAGAGAAGCCGGCCGCCAAGGACAAGGCCGAGAAGCCCGTCAAGGAAGCGAAGCCCCCGAAGGCGGCCGACAAGCCGGCGAAACCCGAAACCAAACCCAAGGCGAAAGG
>DASYZF010000120.1:0-6831 GCA_035946515.1 Gammaproteobacteria bacterium
CACCAAGGACCTGTCCTACAACAAGGGCTTCATCATGATCTACAACTACCTGCGCCTGGCGGTGCGCAAGGGCATGCTGAACCGGATCCCGCTCCTGTTCTGCGGCAAGACCACCCTCGAGGACATGCGTACCCTGTCGCAATTCGTGGACGAGGGCATCATCGTGCCGCCGCGCTTCCTGCCGCCCCAGATCTCGGACCTGAACGGCATCACCGCCTGGATGTGCTATTCCAACTTCCTGAACCGCCTCGATCTCGGGCGTATCCAGGACGACTACGCCTCTATACTCTAGTCGCCCCCGGACACTTCGAATAACAATGCGCAGCATCGCCATCGTCGGCGCCGGCTTCAGCGGCGCGGCCACCGCCATCCAATTGCTCACGCGCCACGGCCGGCTCCCCGGCCGGCTGCTGCTCATCAACCGCCACCCGAACCTGGCCCGGGGCGTCGCCTACGGCACCCACTCCCCCTCGCATCTCCTCAATGTGCCGGCCGGCCGCATGGGATTGTTCCCGGACCGGGAGGGGGATTTCCTCGAGTTCGCTCGCCAGTACGACAACACCGTCACGGCCGGGAGCTTCCTGCCCCGCAGCCTCTACGGCCGCTACCTGGGCGCGCGCCTGAAGCAGGCCGCGGCGGCCTCGCCGGCGCTGCGCCTCGAGACCCTCACCGGCGAGGTGACGGACCTGAAGCTCGCCGGTGCCGGCACCGAGCTGCATTTCGCCGACGGCAAGCGACTGCCCGCCGACCAGGTGGTGCTGGCGGTGGGCAACTACCCGCCAGCGGACCCGCGTCTCCCGGAGGCGGATTTCTTCAGGAGCCCCCATTACCTGCGCGACCCCTGGGCGCCGGGCGCCCTGGACCGCGTCTCCCTCGAAGCGCCGGTGCTGCTCATCGGCACCGGCCTCACCATGATGGACGTGGCGCTGGAACTGGCCCACCGGGGTCTTTCGGCCGTCCAATACGCCGTCTCGCGCCGCGGACTCATGCCCCAGGTACACCGGCAGCTGCCGGCCATGCCCGTCAACCCTCCCCCGGAGGGTCTCCTGCAGCAAGCCACCGCCCGGCGTTACCTCCGCTTGGTGCGCGACTACGTGACGGAGCTCACGGGCCGCGGCGCCGACTGGCGCGATGCCATCGGGGCGCTCCGCCCCATCACCCCCGCCCTCTGGCAGGCTCTCAACCCCGTCGAGAAGCAGCGCTTCCTGCGGCATCTGCAGGCCTATTGGGACATCCACCGGCACCGCACCGCCCCCGCTTCCGGCGAGCGCTTGGAACGGCTCGTGGCCACGGGTGCCCTCAAGGTGGCCGCCGGGCGCCTCCGGCGCTTCGAGGGGGGGTCGGGAGGGGTCCTGGTCACCTGGACCCCCCGGGGCAGCGACCGGGAAGCCTGCCTGGAAGTGGGCAGCGTCATCAACTGCACCGGCCCCCAGTCGGACCTCACCCGGCTCGAGGACCCCCTGATCCGGTCCCTCCTGGCCCAGGGACTGATCCGGTCCGACCCCTTGAAGCTGGGCCTGGACGTGGATGCCCTAGCCCGGGTCCTGGACAACGCCGGCCGGCCCTCGGGCGTTATCTCCTACACGGGCCCCTTGCTGCGGGCCCGGGACTGGGAGGGGACCGCCGTGCCGGAACTCAGGGTGGCGGCGGCCGGCCTGGCGGACCGCCTGGCCGGCACTTGGTGACCGCCCCGGGGCCCCTTACAATATGCGGCTTGGACTTTGAACCCGAGGTTTACATGAAAACGACCCGTATCTTCCTGATTTCCTTGGCGCTCGGCCTGGCCGGCGCCTGCACCGCTGCCTGGGGTGCCGAATCCGTCATGGCCCTGATCAGCAACGGCGAGTCCGTGCAGAAAGAGGTGCTCGACACCAAGGCCGCCATGGACGCCGCCGAGCAGAAGAACAAGGACCTGGCCGCCGAGGGCAACAAGCTCAAGTCCGACCAGGAGCAGCTGACCAAGGACGTGGCCAGCTGGAAGCAAGAGAACGCCGACCTCAGCCAGCGCGTCAACGAGTACAAGACCAACTGCAGCCCCGACAAGAAGCTCAACCAGGACGAGTACAACGCCTGCAAGGCGCAGATCGCGCAGCTCAACACCGACATCGCCAAGGTCAACAGCGAGAACGCGGACCTGAACAAGCGCAACAAGGACATCAACGAGCGCATCCCGAAATACAACACCGACATCCACGGCATCGGCGACAAGATCAAAGATGGCTACACCGCCTACAACGCCGCCCTGAAGAAGGAAGCCGCCTGGCTGGACCAGGCCCGGACCCAAATGTCGAGCTCCGCCTTCGCCTCCTACGGCAAGAAAGCGGGCTGCCCGGACCCCAACAAGAACACCAAGACCGCCGAGGCCATGATCCAGATGTCGGCCGACGTGATCACCTGCCTGAAGAAGGTCTCCTCGACCTGATCGACGGCGACAGTGCTGGAAATTAAAAACGCCCGGCTTTGCCGGGCGTTTTTTTATGCTTGTAGAGATAGGTTATTCGGGGCGGCCCGCCGTCCGGCGCTGTGCGCCGGACCCCGGCGTTTTTTTATGTCCTTGAAACGCCTGAGCCGCGCAGAGCGCGGCTCAGGTTCGGTCGTCTCCCGGCCACGCCGCACTCAGCGCATGGCCATCTTGTCGCTGTAATCCGTGCTCGGCCGCAGCCAGACCCTGAGATCCACGTAGCGGTTGTCCGCGTCGCGGCGCGCGCCTGGATGGGGCAGCAGTTTGCCGACGCCGCCCAGCTGGATATCGCCGTTCGGCACCCCAAGGCGCTTCAGGTAGTAGGCCACCGACTCCGCGCGCCACTTCGAGAGCAGGAAATTGTAGTCCTCGGAGCCGATGGAGTCGGTGTGGCCGGTGATGGCCACCGACACCACCATCATGCCGCGGGCCCGCCAGTCCTTGAACGAGACCCGGAGCGCGGCCCGGTTCTTGGCAGAGAGGTGCGCCTTGTTGAACCTGAACGGCAGCGCCGTGTAGAGCTGCTGCATGTAGGGCAAGGGCGGGATGTCGAGATCCACCGGCGCGATCAGGGGCGCGAGCCCCGCAGGCGGCGTGCCGACCTGCGCCTCGCCGGACGTCGGCGCCACGTGCGGATAGAGGAAGGCGAGTTCGTTAGCCGTACCCGTCTCGTAGTGATGGTCCTGCTGGTACTGGCCTGTCATGACCTCGTAGCAGAAACCCTGCTTGTCCTCGGGTTTGAGCGGGCGCAGCTGCACGCAGGAGCCATCCGCCGCGACCCAGGGCTTGTCGCCGTCCATGAGCCAGGCGCTGTTCGGCGGGCTGGACTGGCAGCCGGCGGCCAGGACGGCCGTTGTGATCAACGCGGCGAACCGCAAACGCATCGGCATCACTCCAAAGGAAGCTGTCGGTGCCTGACCCCGCCCAGGCAGCGCCCCCGCGCTGCACATGGACCGCACCATCGAGTTAACAATATTAGCTGAAACGCTCCGGGCGCGGCATTTTAAGCCCACCGCCCGCCCACAAGTGCCACTCAACACCCACTACTTCGCTGCCTATACACCCTCTGGAGCGCCGACTAGGGCAAAGCCCTTAAGACCTACAGATTTCGCAGGCTGAGATGTCAGGGCTACGACCTAATCGATTAAAAACATGCTATAGGTGTATTTTGCAAGATATTGATAATAAACATAAATATTAATACGTATACTAAGCGATTGTGCCCTACGGGCTGACAGATATGAGCCTTAGTTACTTTACATAATACAATTTAACTGCTAATCTATCACTCAGCCGATACGAAATCAGGTGGTGCGCCATGAGCGAGCAAGCCGAAAACAACCAGATCGTTTTCCTCGAGGGAGCCTGGCAGGCGCTGTTGCAGGATGAGCCGCGGCTGTTCGAGAAAACCCTGCTCGCGGACTTCGTGAGCTCGAGCCTGCTCGACAGCCTCCCCGATTACACCACCGTCAAACACGTGGTGGCCGAGTGCCACAGCCAGGAGGCTGTGCAGGAGAGCTACATCAAGTCCTTCCTGTCCCTGCGCAAGCGCTGGCAGGAGCTCACCACCGAGGCGCGGCATGCCATCGTCGAGTCCAGCCGCCAGTGCGGCCTGCAGAAGAACAACAGCCTCAAGCTCTCCCTGCTGGAGGACGACGAGGCCGCCCTCACCATCCGCTGGGATACGGCCAACCGCCTCTACGCGGGCTGCCGTGAACTGGCTTATAAAGCCTGCCAGACGGCGGGCCTGGAGATGGTGCAGCCCCGCGGCCGACCGCACGTGGGTAACTTCCGCGGCATAGTGAATCAAGGCCAGCAGATCCTCATCGCCCTGCTGCGCGAGCGCATCAATATCGACAAGACCGCGGTCACCCTGGCCGTGGGCCATGTCACCCCGGTAGCCAAGACCAAGCTCAGGAACAACCTGGCCGTGGCCTATCTGGACGCCCTGGACGGCTTCCGGGCGGCCCTCTTCCACTGGCTGGTCTGCAACGTGGGGGCCTTCGCGTCCATCGAACTCTTCAAGGACGTGGCTCCAGGCGAGCCGCTCACCCCGCTCCAGGAGAGCGTGCTCAAGGAGCACGTCGAAACCGCCCTCAGACCCTTCAAGCAGGAATATGAGGCGCTGCGCGTGGCGGTGGAGGACCTGTCGGATCCCACCATCTACGAGAAGGTGCGCCGCTGCTTCGAGGATGCGCCCTCCGTCCACTGACCATCCGCATGCTGGAGGCCTGTTAAGGCCCACAGGGGAAGCTGGCGCAAGCCGGCGAGGCGCAGGGCCCATCGCAAGATGGGCCTTTTTTTATGCCTGCTCCCCGAAGGGTTTGACAACTCATAACCAATTAGTTATGAATATGCCATGCGCACGAACCCAGACCCTCTCTTCACCGCCCTCGCCGACCCCACCCGGCGCACGCTCCTGGAGCGCCTGATCCGGGACGGGGAGCAGACGGTGCATGCCTTGACGGCCCGCGCCGGCGTCTCCCAGCCCGCCGTCTCCAAGCACCTGGCGGTGCTGAAACAGGCCGGCTTGGTGCGCCCCCGGCGCCACGGCCGCGAGACCCATTACCGGGCCGAACCCAAGGGGCTCAAGCCCCTGGCGGACTGGATGGGCCACTACACGGCCTTCTGGGAAGAGCGCTTCGACCGGCTCGAAAACCTACTGGACAGGATGGACCAATGATTGAGACCGAGACCCGCTCCGTGGTCGTGGAACGCGACCTCGCCCACCCGCCCGAGAAAGTCTGGCGTGCCCTCACCATCAGTGAACTCATGGCCGAGTGGATGCTGCCGAACGACTTCCAGCCCACGGTAGGCCAGAAGTTCAGCCTGCGCACACAGCCGGTGGGCGGCTGGGACGGCGTGGTGGCCGGCGAGGTCTTGGAAGTGGAACCGCCCGCGCGCCTGGCTTACCGCTGGGGCGTGGGCGACGCGGCGACCGGCATCAACACCGTGGTCATCTGGACCCTCACCGCCACCCGGACCGGCACCCACCTGCGCATGGAACAGACGGGTTTCCGCCCCGAACAGGAACGCAACTACCAGGGCGCCAAATACGGCTGGAGCAAGTTCTTCGGGGGCCTGGAGCAGGTCCTGAGGCGCATAGATTGATATCCAACGGCATCATCCAAGGAGTTTCAACGTGAACATCGTCTTATGGGTCCTGCAGATCCTCCTCGCCCTGCACACCGTCATGGGGGCAGTGTGGAAGTTCTCCCATTCCGAGCAGACCGTGCCCTCCCTGGGCGCCATCCCCCGCGGCATCTGGCGTGGGATGGGCGTCTTCGAGCTCGTCTGCGCGCTGTGCCTCGTCCTCACGATCTATGGGCCCCTCGCGATCCTCGCCCCGGTCGCCGCGGTCGGCATCGCGCTCGAGATGCTGTTCCTGTGCTCCGTGCATCTGCGCTCCGGCGCCACCCGGCACGGCCAGCTGATCTATTGGCTGGTGGTGGCCGCCCTCTGCGCCTTCGTCGCCTACGGCCGGTTCGCGCTGAGCTGATCGGCGGCCCGAACGAGGAAAAGCAGAAGCCCGCCTGAAAGGCGGGCTTCTGCTTCAGCGCTTGCTCGAGGCGGGATAAGGCTCATCCAGTGCGGCGGAGCCGGTCTCCAGCAGGGACTTGAGGTTGGAGATGACCTTGGGCCAGCCGCCCGACACCGCCTCGATGAACTTCGAGGGCTCACGCCCGATGCTGTGGGTGATGGAGAGCTTGACGGCACCCGCCGTGGGCTCCAGTTCCAGGGTGCAGAGCGACGGACCTTCGGCCTTGAGTTCCGGCTTGAAGACGTTCTGCCAGCGGATCACCAGCCGGCGCGGGGGATCCGACTCCAGGATCTCGCCGTCATCCATGACCTGGCCGTCCGGGGAGATGTTCTGCCACCCGGATCCCACGACCCACTCGCTCTGGCAGTGGCATCCGAACCAGTACTGCTTCATGAACTCCACGCCGGTCAGGGCCGCCCACAGTTTCTCCGGCGTGGTGCGGATGTAGGTCACGTAGACGAAGGTGGATCTAGCCATCGGTCCTCTCCAGCCGTTGTTTCAGCTCCGCGAGCGCCCTCAAGCGCGGTTTCTCGAACTTGGCGATCCAGCGCTCGTAGATCTCCTGCAGCGGCACGGGATTCAGGAAGTGGAGCTTCTCGCGTCCGCGCCGCACGCTGGCCACCAGGTTCGCCGCCTCCAGCACCTCCAGGTGCTGGGTGACGCCCTGCCGCGTCATGTCCAGGTGCTCGCAGAGCTCGTTGACGCGGCGGCCGTCGTGAGCCTGCAGCAGGTCCAGGAGCGTGCGGCGGCTGGGGTCCGCCAGGGCCTTGAACAGGGCATCGGTGTTGCGGCGCTCAGCCATGGATTACATGCAAGTGATTACTTGCCT
>DASYZF010000121.1:0-3293 GCA_035946515.1 Gammaproteobacteria bacterium
GCGGTGATGGCGCTGGCCTCGGTGTCCAGCACCTCCCGGGCCAGGCGGATGAGGGCGGCCGGATCGGCGGTCATGGCTTCTTGTTCAGGTCCTGCGGTCCCGGGAACCCTCATGATACACGCTGAGCCTCTGGTGCCGGGCCGGCCGCGGGCCGAGGCCCGGATTTCGAGTATCATTTGCGTCCCCCGCGCACTCCAATACCGGTCCGGCAGCTTGAACCCCGCAGACGTCAAACGGCTCATCGAGCAGGGCCTGCCCTCGGCGAAGGTCGAGGTGGAGAGCGGCGACAACACCCATTTCGAGGCGCTGGTGATCTCGGCCGAGTTCGAGGGCAAGCGCCCGCTGGCCCGTCACCAGATGGTGTATGCAGCGCTGGGGGCCGCCATGGGCCGCGAGATCCATGCCCTGAGCCTGCGTACCCTGACGCCGGCCGAGCACGGGCGCGGCTGACGCTTAATATATAGAGGAAGCGAGTTTGGACAAGCTGCACATCACCGGCGGGCGCCCCCTGGAAGGCGAGATCCGCATCTCCGGTGCCAAGAACGCCACCCTGCCGATCCTGGCCGCCACGCTGCTGGCGGACAGCCCCACCACCATCGCCAACGTGCCGCACCTGCACGACGTCACCACCATGATCGAGCTCTTGGGCCGCATGGGCGTGGGCGTGACCATCAACGACCGCATGCGCATCGAGGTGGATGCCGGCACCATCAAGCATTTCAACGCGCCCTATGAGCTCGTGAAGACCATGCGCGCTTCCATCCTGGTGCTGGGGCCGCTCGTGGCGCGCTTCGGCGCAGCCGAGGTCTCCCTGCCGGGCGGCTGCGCCATCGGCACGCGCCCGGTGAACCTGCATATCGCCGGTCTCGAGGCCATGGGCGCGGACATCAAGGTGGAGAACGGCTACATCCGGGCCAAGGCGGGACGCCTCAAGGGGGCGCGCATCTTCATGGATACGGTATCCGTCACCGGCACCGAGAACCTCATCATGGCCGCCGCGCTCGCCGACGGCGAGACGGTGATCGAGAATGCCGCGCGGGAACCGGAAGTGGTGGACCTGGCCCTGTGCCTCAACCAGATGGGCGCCAGGATCCGCGGCATGGGCACCGACACGCTCGTCATCGAAGGCGTGCAGAAGCTGCACGGTACCGAGTATACGGTGATGCCGGATCGCATCGAGACCGGCACTTATCTCTGCGCCGGGGCCATGACCGGCGGCCACGTGCGCCTCAAGGAGACCCAGCCGGACCTCTTGGACGCGGTGCTGGCGAAGCTCGAGGAGAGCGGCGCCAGGCTCGCCAAGGGCCAGGGCTGGATCGAGGTGGACATGCGCGGCCGGCGCCTGAAGGCCGTAGCTGTGAAGACCGCGCCTTACCCCGCCTTCCCCACGGACATGCAGGCCCAGTTCACGGCCCTGAACGTGGTGGCCGAGGGTACCGGCACCATCACCGAGACCGTGTTCGAGAACCGTTTCATGCACGTGCAGGAGATGCAGCGCATGGGGGCGGACCTGCGCCTGGAAGGCAACACCACCATCAGCGAGGGGGTGGAGCGGCTCACCGGCGCGCCGGTGATGGCCACGGATCTGCGCGCTTCCGCCAGCCTGGTGCTGGCCGGGCTCGTGGCCCAGGGTGAGACGGTGGTGGAGCGGATCTACCACATCGACCGCGGTTACGAGACCATCGAAGAGAAACTTGGTCAGCTGGGTGCCAAGATCCGTCGTGTCCCAGACTGAGTTTTCAGAGAACGTAACCGCGAACCGTCCCTGGTGAATTGTCCTGCCCGGCCTACCTCGCTTCGCATCCTGCTTTGCTCGTAGTCCGAGGCGGCATCCTGCCGCCCGCTCATCGCATGCGATGAGCCCCTGGCCGTGCGTTCGCGGCTGTGCCGCTCACCCACATCGATCGCGGTTACGAGACGATCGAAGAGAAGCTGGGACAGTTGGGCGCCAAGATCCGCCGCGTTCCGGACTGAGCCTCAGCCGCTCGTCGCCGCGGGGCGTTCCGCCACCGTGATCTTCACCCGGAAGTTCTTGCCGTTGTGGATGCCGTCCACGGTGACGGTGGTGCCCGGCGGCTTGCCGGCGATGCGGTTCAAGGCGTCGTGGCTGTTCTCCACCCTGGCCCCGTCGATGGATTTGATCACGTCACCCGCCATGAGCCCCGCCTTCGCCGCCGGGCTCGCCGGCGAGACGCTGGTCACCAGGAACCCCTGCGTATCCTTGAGCTGGAAGGCTTGGGCCAATTCGGGGGTGATGTCCTGGGGTTCCACGCCCATCCAGCCGCGCAGCACCCGCCCGTAGGAGATGAGCTGCTGCATCACCCCCCGGGCGAGGTTAACGGGTATGGCGAAGCCGATGCCGTTGGAACCGCCGCTGGAGGAGAAATAGGCGGTGCTCACGCCCACCAGCTGGCCGCGCACGTTCACGAGCGCGCCGCCGGAGTTGCCCGGATTGATGGCGGCGTCGGTCTGTATGAAGTTCTCGAAGGTGGAGAGCCCGAGCTGGCTGCGGCCGAGCGCGCTCACGATGCCCTGGGTCACGGTCTGGCCCACTCCGTAGGGGTCGCCGATGGCGAGCACCACGTCACCCACTTTGATGTCGTCAGAGCGACCCAGTTCGATGGGCTTCAGGCCCGTCATGTCCACCTTGAGCAAGGCCAGGTCCGTGTCCGGGTCCACGCCCACCACCCGCGCCGGGGTGCTGTGGCCGTCCTGCAGGCCCACCTGCACCGCTTCCGCGTCCTTGATGACGTGGTAGTTGGTGAGGATGTAGCCGTCGTCGCTCACGATCACGCCCGACCCCAGGCTGTTCTCCAGCCGGGCCGCGGGCAGGCCGTACTGGCTTTCCGGCAGGCCCTGGGCGGGGGCGGGGGCGGTGGCGGGTTTGCCCAAGGCCTGGCGCACGTGGTGGGCGCTGTGGACGTTCACCACCGAAGGGGAGCTCGCCGCCACCGCCGCTGCGAAGGATGCCGTCCCCGGGTCGCCGAGGCCGCGGGACGCCAACAGGCCCGGCTTGAACCAGACCACCACGAACGCCGCCGCCAGTCCCAGCACCGCGGCCTGGAACAGGAAAAACACCAGCTTTGCAAGGGCTTTCATGTGCATACGCTAGCATGTGGGATGTGTCCCGTCAGTCTTCCCGCTGGCGAGGGCTTGAAGGCGCTGTGTATAATGCGCCGTTATTTTGTGTGACTTCCGCCCGTTTCGCCCCGACGCGGACCCCTAGCGGTCCATCCCAAAGGGGGGCGATCCAAATCCAGACTCAGGAGATGGGTTGAATGAGCAGTGAAGAG
>DASYZF010000122.1:0-3060 GCA_035946515.1 Gammaproteobacteria bacterium
GATATAGGATGGCCGCCCTTGTTTTACCGTGTCGGCAGGAAATCGCGCGGTGGACGTCAAAGACTTGTGCCTCGGGGCGCTCACCTACGGTGACGCCACGGGTTACGACATCAAGAAGTTCTTCGAGAGCAGCTTCAGCCATTGCTTCCTGGCGGGCTATGGCTCCATCTATCCCGCACTGGCCGAGCTGACCACGGAGAAGCTGGTCACCGCCCGCACCGTGCCGGGTCAAGGCGGTCCGAGCCGCAAGATCTACAGGCTCACGGAAGCCGGTCGCAAGGCCTTCCTGGCGCGTCTGAAGCAGACGATGCCGCAACACAAGGTCAAATCGGAGTTCCTGGTGCTCATGCATTTCGCCGAACTCCTGCCCCCCGCCCGGCTCAACGCCATCCTCGACGAACGGCTGGAGGACATCCAGCACCAGCTCGAGCTCATCCAGGAGTTCGAGGCGCGCACCGCCACGCAGGGCTCCGGCGATGCACCCGGCGCCCGCTTCGTCTGCGGTTTCGGCAAGGCCGTCATGGCCGCCGCCAGCGACTACATCCTTACCCATCGTGCCGGCCTCTTACGCACGGGCCGGCGCCCGCACCCATCCAACAAGAAACCCGCCCGGGCCGGAGCGAGATCCCCCCAGGCGACTTCCAGAAACCGAGGTTATACCAATGCTTAAGCGTTTCCTGATCGCCGGCGGCATCCTGTTCGGCGTCCTCGTCCTGGTCGGCGCGGTGTTCGGCACCCGCATGTACTTCATGATCCAGGGCTTCAAGAACCAGAAGAACGTTTCCACGGTCTCGGACGAGGCTGCGCGCGCCGAGACCTGGCAGCCTGACTTCACCTCCGTGGGCAACCTCGACCCGGTGCAGGGCGCGGACATCAGCAACCAGCTGGCGGGCAACGTGGTGGCGGTCAACTTCCAGTCGGGCCAGGAAGTGCAGAAAGGCCAACTGCTGGTGCAGATCGACGACAGCAGCGAGCGCGCCCAGCTCGCGGGGTTCAAGGCCCAACTGCAGCTCGCTCAGATCACCGACAAACGCACCCGCGACATCTTCAGCAAGCACCTGAACGCCCAGTCGGACGTGGACACTGCCGACAGCAACCTGCAGCAGGCCCAGTCCAACGTGGACAACACCCAGGCCACCATCGACAAGAAGGCGATCCGCGCGCCGTTCACCGGCCAGGCGGGCATCCGCAACGTGAACGTGGGCCAGTACCTGCCTGAGGGCACGGTAATCGTGACCCTACAGGACCTGGACCACATGTATGCCTCCTTCACCCTGCCGGAGCAGGCCCTGCCCTCCCTGGCGCCGCGCCAGAAGGTGAGCCTGAGCGTGGACACCTACCCGAACCGCAGGTTCGAGGGCACCGTCAACGCCATCGACTCCAAGATCGATCCCAACAGCCACACCGTGCGGGTGCAGGGCCTGATCCCCAACCCGGGCCACCTACTGCGCGCCGGCATGTTCGCCAACGTGGTGGTCTCGGCCGGCAAGCCGGCTGACGTGGTCACGATCCCCAAGGCGGCCATCACCTACTCGCTCTACGGCGATTCGGTGTTCGTCATCAGTCCCGACAAGGACAAGAAGGACGACAAGGGGCAGCCGCAGCTCACCGTCAACGAAGTCTTCGTGAAGCTCGGCGACGAGCGCGGCACCCGCGTGGCTGTAGTCGAGGGCCTCAAGGCCGGTGACGAAGTGGTCACCTCCGGCATGCAGAAACTGCACACCGGCAGCGTAGTCACCATCAACAACGACGTGCCGCCGGATGCGACCGCGTCGACGGGAGGGTCCGGCAAATGATGTTCACCGACATATTCATCAAGCGGCCGGTCCTCGCGACCGTCGTCAGCCTCATCATCCTGCTGCTGGGCCTGAAGTCCATCGATTCGCTGGAACTGCGCCAGTTCCCCAAGCTGCAGAACAGCCAGATCACCATCAGCACCGCCTACCCCGGCGCCAGCGCTGATGTGATCCAGGGCTTCATCACCACCCCCATCCAGCAGGCGGTGGCGAGCGCCGAGGGCATCGACTACCTCACCTCATCGAGCCAGCAGGGCGTCAGCAACATCACCATAAACCTCAAGCTCAACTATGACCCGCATAAGGCGCTCGTGGACATCATGAGCGACGTGGACTCGGTGAAGAGCGTGTTGCCGACCGCCTCCCAGGCCCCGGTCATCCAAGCCAACGACGTGCGCGGCGCGGCCATCATGTACATCTCCTTCTACTCCAAGGAGATGACCCAGGGCCAGGTCACCGATTACCTGACCCGCGTGGTGCAGCCGAAGCTCCAGACCCTGGATGGCGTGGCCTCGGCCCAGATCCTGGGCGGCCAGCCCTTCGCCATGCGCATCTGGCTCGATCCCAAGCGCATGGCCGCCCACGGCGTCACCGCCACGGACGTGTCCAACGCGCTGCTCGCCAATAACTATCTGGCCGCCCCCGGCAGCACCAAGGGCAACTCCGTCTCCGTCAACATCGCGACCACCACCGACCTGCACGATGCCCAGGGCTTCGGCGACATCGTGCTGCGCAAGCAGGGCGACGCCCTGGTGCGCATCAAGGACGTGGCTGACGTGGAGCTGGGCTCCCAGAACTACGATTCTTCCGCCAGCTTCAACGGCGTCACCGCCGTGTACATGGCCATCAACCCGACCCCGGACGCCAACCCGCTCAGCGTGGTGAAACTGGTGCGCAAGGGCATGGCCGAGGTGCAGTCCGGCCTGCCGCCGGCGCTCAAGGCCGACATCGCCTATGACGCCACCAAGTTCATCAGCAGCTCCATCTACGAGGTGATCAAGACCATCGTGGAGGCGGCGCTGATCGTGATCGTGGTGATCTTCCTGTTCCTGGGCGCCATCCGCCCGGTGATCATCCCGGTCATCACCATCCCCCTCTCCCTCATCGGCGCCACCTTCCTGATGCTGGTGCTGGGCTATTCGCTCAACCTGCTGACCCTCTTGGCCATGGTGCTGGCCATCGGCCTGGTGGTGGACGATGCCATCGTGGTGGTGGAGAACACCCACCGCCACATCGAAGAGGGCAAGAGCCCCTTCCAGGCGGC
>DASYZF010000123.1:0-6865 GCA_035946515.1 Gammaproteobacteria bacterium
GAGGTCACGATGATGTGCTGCACCGCCGCAAGCCAGGGCGTCTGGGCGGGGTCGAGCTTGCGGCTGGTGCCGTCCGGCAGCGTCTCGCTGGCCGCATCGCCGTTCATGTCGAAGACGTAGCGGTAGGGGTCGGTGACCTCCCAGTGGAAGCCGCGAGCCGGGTCGAAGCGCATCACCCCGTGGCTCACCAGCGGGGTGCTGAAGCCCGGGAGCTTGCGGGTCTGCACGAACTTGGAGTCGAAGCCCATGGGTGCGGGGTCTGCGGCCCAGGCTTGGGCCGCGAGGCCCAGCAGCAACATCGATAGCAACAGGCGCTTCATATATATCCCCGTAGCCTTTCCAGCAGCACCGGCGGGCTCACCAGCTGCAGTTCTCCCGTGTCCTTGTGTACCGCGCATTGCACCGTGTAGCCCTTGGTGAGGCGCGCACCGTTCGCGGCGTCGCTGATGAGGTAGTCGATCTTGAGGCGGTTCTCCCACTCGGCGAGGCTGGCGCGCACCCTGATGAGTTGCCGGTAGCGTACCGCCTGCACGAAGCTCACCTGGGTCCTGATGATGGGCCATAGGTAGCCGGTGGCGCGCATCTCTTCGTAGTCGAAGGCCACCTTGCGCAGCATCTGGGAGCGGGCGGCCTCGAAGTAGCGGAAGTAGTTGCCGTGCCAGGCGACCTGCATGGGGTCCACGTCCTGGAACGGGATCTCCAGTTCCACCTCGGCGCTCAGGCGCGCGTGGCTCACCGGACCGCTCCGTAGAGGTCCCAGCGGCGCTCACCGATCGCCGCGCACAGGCGCCGCAGCTCCTGCTCCAGGGGCCGGTCCTCTTGCACGAAGGGGCTCAGGGTGAGCACGTCGTCGTGCAGCTCGCGGATCGCGGTTTCCATGCGCGCCGGGGCGCGGTTGCCGTGGCGGCGGCGGATCTCCAGGGCCTGCACCGCGGCGAACAGGCAGGCAGCGGCCACCTGCTCGGTGAGTTCCAGCACCCGCACCGCGTCGCGTGCCGCGATGGTGCCCATGCTCACCTTGTCCTGGTTGTGGCACTCGGTGGAGCGGGAGAACACGCTGGCCGGCATGGTGAGCTTCAGGGCTTCCGCGGTCCAGGCGGACACCGCGATCTGCACCGCCTTGAAGCCGTGGTTTAGCGCGGCGCGCTCGCCCACGGCGCCCGAGAGGTTGCTGGGCAGCCCGTTGTTGAAGCGCGTGTCCACCAGGAGCGCCAGCTGCCGGTCCAGGAGGTCGGCGACGTTGGCCACCGCGTTCTTGAGGCTGTCGGCCACGAAGGCCATGTGGCCGCCGTAGAAGTGGCCGCCGTGGTAGATGGTGCCGGAGTCCGGGTCCACGATCGGGTTGTCGTTGGCGCTGTTGAGCTCGTTCTCGATGTCGCGGCGCATCCAGGGCAGCGCGTCGGCGAGCACGCCGATGACGTGGGGCGCGCAGCGGATGGAGTAACGGTCCTGGATGCGGATCGGGCTCTCGTGGGCGGAGGCGCCCATGTCGGCGAAGATGCGCGCCGCCACCTCCTGCTGGCCGGAGTGCGGCTTCACCGCGAACAGGCCCGGGGCGAAGTGCTTGGGGTTGCTGCCGAGGGCGATGCTCGCCATGGCGGTGATGCGGGTGGAGAGGCGCGTGAGGTACTCGGCCCGCTCCCAGGAGAGGCAGTTGAGGGCGGTCATGACGGAGGTGCCGTTCATGAGCGCGAGGCCTTCCTTGGGCTTGAGGCCGATGGGCCGCATGCCGTGCTTGGCGAGCGCTTCCGCAGCGGGGATGACACGGCCCCCGGACATCACCTCCCGGTCTCCTACCAGCACGGCGGCGACATAGGAGAGCGGGGTGAGGTCGCCGGAGGCGCCGACCGAGCCTTCTTCCGGGATCAGCGGGATGAGGCGGTGCTGCAGCAGGCCGGTGATCTGCTCCAGCACGTCGAGGCGTACGCCGGAGAAGCCGGCGGCCAGCGAGTTCAGGCGCGTCACCAGGATGGCGGCACCGGCGGTCTCGTCGAAGTATTCGCCCAGGCCGCAGCCGTGGTAGCGCACCAGGTGCGCGGGCAATTGTTCCACTACGTCAGCGGGGATCTCCACGGTACAGGAGTCGCCGTAGCCCGTGTTCACGCCGTAGACCATGCGGCCCGAGGCGATGGCGTCGGCCAGCACCTTGGCGCCGCGCTCGATGCGGGCGCGGAATTCGGCGCCGCCTTCCAGCGCCAGCGACGCGCCGCGGGCGGCCCGGCAGACCTCCTCGAGGCTGAGCCGGCGACCGCCGACGATGACGGTGTTCCCGGGCTTGGGCTGGGCGCTCTTGGACATCAGGTCACGCTGCTTCGGTTTTGGGGGGAAGGTGCAGCCGGGGGTGTGGCGCCTCCGGCCCAGAAGTCATAGAAGTTGTACCACTGTAACGGAAAACGCCGGGCGTAATCCGCCAACCGGGCCGCATAACGCCCGGCCCAGGCTGCGGCGGCGGCCATGCGCTCCCGGCGGGGCAGCTCGATGCGCTCGGCGAAGGGTTCCAGGTGGATGGTGTAACCGGTGGCCTCGCGGATGCAGAAGAAGAGGTGCACCGGGCATTCGAGCACGTGGGCGAGCACGTAGGGCCCGACCGCGAAGGGTGCCGGCCGCCCCAGGAACTCGGCCTGCACCGTGGGGCTGCCTTCCGCCACCGGGGTGCGGTCGCCCACGATCACCACCACCTCCCCGGCGGCGATCTTCTCGCGCAGCATCAGCGCCGTGTCCGGCCCGATCTCCTGCACGTAGATGAGGCGCACTGCGTAGGCGTCGCTGGTCTCCTCCAGCACGGCGTTGATCTTCTGCGCGTTGCTGGTGTAGACGAGCGCGTTCACCCTGAGGCCGGGGATGATGGTGGACAGGGCGCGCGCCAGTTCCAGGTTGCCCAGGTGCGCGCTCAGGAGCAGCACGCCCCTTCCGCCGGCCACGGCGCGGGCGAGCACCGCCTGTTCCGGGAACGTGACCCGCACCGCCTCCGGGTCGTGCCAGGCCGCCACCTTGTCGAGGATGGCGCCGGAGAACTGCATGAAGTGGCGGAAGCTGTTGACGGGCGTGGATGCGGTGCCCACGGCCCCGAGGAAGCGGCGCGAGGCCCGCCGCGCCCGGGGATGGGTGAGGAAGAAGTAGGCCGTCACCGGATAGAGCATGAGCGTGGTGAGCGGCCGGCCCAGCACCCGGTCGCAGAAGCCGACGAAGCGCAGGCCCGCGAGGCTGCCCCGCTCGCCCATGCGCGACCAGTGCTTGTTGCGCCGACGGGCGAGGTTGCGGCGGATGAGCATGGGAAAGCGGGGCAGCATGCCGAGGAAGAGACGCAGATGCAGCCAGGCCATGCGCGCGTTGTCGCGCAGCATGCGGAAATGGGACACACCGTCCTCCGGGTAGCGTACCCGCGTGGGCAGGAAGCGGCTCTCGATGCCGGCCCAGTAGAGCCGCACCATGATGTCGGTGTCGAAGTCCATGCGCCGGCCGATCTGCGTCCGCCGTGCGAGCGCGAGGCTCGGTCCCACGGGGTAGACCCTGAAACCGCACATGCTGTCCGTGAGAGAGAGCGAGATGCTGTGCACCCACACGAGGGCATGGGTGAGGTAGCGGCCGTAGAAGCGCGCCGCCGGCACGGACTCGTCGTAGCGTGGTGTGCCGGAGATGAGCCGATCGGGGTTCGCCGCCGCGAGGGCCAGCAGCGCCGGTACGTCGGCCAGGTCGTGCTGGCCGTCGGCGTCCACCTGCAAGGCGTGGCTGTAGCCCTGCTCGCCGGCCCGCGCGATGCCAGCCAGCACCGCGGCGCCCTTGCCGCCGTTCATGGGCAGCGTGAGGAGCTCCACGCCGGCCTGCGTGGCGGCGACCCGCTGCAGTTCCTGTTTCGTGGCGGCATCGCTGCCGTCGTCCACCAGGATGACCGGCAGGCCCGCCGCGCCGAGCGTGGTCACGATGCGTTCCAGGCTGCCGCGATGGTTGTAGACGGGGATGACGGCACAGGGCTTGAAGCTCACGGCGTAGCCCTGAACCTGAGCACGCCGGTTGAATAGCTCGTCTCCGCGGCGCGGTATTCGTAGCGCAGCTTGCCCGCCGCCGCATCCGGCTTCAGTACCAGGTCGAGCTCCGTGCCGGGCAGGATGGGACGCTTGAACTTCACCTGCTCCACCGTGCCGAGGCCCGGTGGGTGGCCGTAGAGGGCGCAGGCGTAGTGCTCCGCCCAGCCGATTTGCACCACGCCGGGCAGGATCGCGAATTGGGGGAAGTGACCCTCGAACCAGGGGTTCGAGGCTTCCACCCGCAGGCGGAGCACGCTGCCGGCGGCGTCCTGGCGTTGTCCGAGCACGAGAGGCAGGCCGTTCATGGTTCGGACTCGAACAGGCGTTCCAGGCGGGCGCGCTCCACCTTGCCCATGTCGTTGCCGGGGAGCGCGTCGAGATAGCGCCACTTGCGCGGGATGAGCAGCGCCTCGTAACTCTGGCGCAGCCACTCGCGCAGTGCGTCGCTCACCTTCGGCTTGCCCGCTGCCGCCAGCGCCGCGCGGCCCTGGGCGTTGAGCGCCACCACCGCGCCGATGAAGCGGCGCCGCCCCGGCAGCACCAGGAGGCGCGCATCCTCCACCCAGCCGTGGGCCATGAGACGCGTGCGCATCTCCGCCAGGGAGACGCGCTTGTCCTCGAACTTCACCACGTCGTCGGCGCGCCCCAGGAGCTCGAAACGGCCGTCCGCCTGCAGCTTGGCGAGGTCGCCGGAGGCTGACCACTCGCCGGCGCGGGTGCAGCCGGACTTCACCCACAGGCGCGCCCCCGCCGCTTCTTCCCGCAGCTCCACCTCGGCTCCCAGGATGGGCCGCCACAGGGCGCGCCCCTCGGGGCCGGACCAGGCACGCCAGCCGATGCCGCCGGTCTCGGTGCTGCCGTAGACCTCGATGGCGGCATGGCCCCAGCGGTCCTTGAGTTCCCGCGCGGCGGTGTCGGGCAGCGGCGCGCCGGAGCTGAACACCGCTTTCACCCGCGTGGCCGGCGGCAACTCGGCGTGGTCGGCGATGCGGCTTAAGAAAGCGGGGCTGCTCACGATGGCGCAATCGCCGTAGGCCGTGGCGGCGCGCAGGGCCGCCGGTTGCAGGCACATGGGGACGAGGAAGGCGCGTCCCGCGAACAGGGGCCAGAGCACCCGGAACAGCACGCCATATAGATGATAGTGGGGCACGGTGCCGGCCATGACCGCATCGCCGAGCAGCGCACCCCATTGGTGTTCCAAAGCTTCCACCTCCAGGCGCAATTGGGCGAAAGTCTTGGGTACGGATTTCGGGGCACCGCTGGAACCGGAGGTGTAGAACTCGGTCACGGCCGCGTCGTCCGGCAGGCGCGGGGCCGCGTCGCCGCCGACTGGCACGGTCTCCGTCCCCAGCACGGTGAACCCCTGGAAATCCCGGGGCCGGTCCGTAAGCACCGCGTCCACGGCGGCGCCGGAAGCGCTGAGGCTTCCCGCCCGGGGCGCTTGCGGCAACACCAGCTCGCGTCCCAGGTTGGCGAGCGCCAGGAAGCCGGCCGCGAACCAGCCGCTGTCCTCGCAGACGAGCGCCCAGCGGCGCGCTGGATGCTTCGCGAGCGCGTGCTCCAGCCCGTGCACGCGCTGCCAGAAGGCGGCGCGGCTGAGTGCGGCGCCTTCGCCGACCGCGAGCAGGCGCGCATCGGCGGCGAGATCGGGGATCCGCGCGGTCATGCCATCTCCCAGCGGCGGCGCAGGCGCAGCCGCAGCAGGTATTCGCCCAGCAGCATGGCGCCGAACAGGAAGTACACGATGACGCCGTTATAGAGCGTCCACACCTGCAGCGAGGCGGCGTAGGCGGTGTAAAGGGAGATGAGTACGTTCAGGGCAAGCAGGATGCACCAGGCCCAGGTGATCCGCCGGCAGTAGGCCACGCCTTCGGGCGGGAGCGCGTGACCCATGGTACGGGCGATGCGTTCCACGAGCGGCGTGTCGGTGAACAGCGAGCCGCAGAAGACGCTGAAGGCCACGAAGCCGAAGAGCGCCGGGTAGCAGCGCAGCCAGGCGAGCTCCACGTCGGGCACGTAGTGCAGCACCAGCGCGCCCGACGCGATTAGGAGCGTTGCCACGCCGAGGTCGCGGCCGAGGTGCTTGGGGCTGATCCAGGCGGCCAGCAAGAGACGCGCCGCCAGCAGCCACAGCAGGCCGGCCAGGAGCAGGCTCGGGGTCAGGTAGCCGTCGGCGAAGTAGATGGCGACGGGATAGGCGACGAGCGAACCGGCTACCAGCGCCCTGGCGGCGGCACGCGTCGCACGCTGCAGGGGCTGCATGCGCCGGTCCTCACGCCTTCTGCTGGGACTGGATGAACTTCGCGAGGTTCTCCACGGAATGGAAATGCTGCCGTGTCTCGCTCGAGCTCGCGTCGAGCTTCACGTGGTACTTCTTCTGGACGGCGACGCCGAGCTCGAGGGCGTCGATGGAGTCCAGCCCCAGGCCTTCGCCGAACAGCGGCTTGCCGGCGTCGATGTCCGCGGGAGTCACGTCCTCAAGATCGAGCGAGGTGATGATGAGCTGTTTCAGTTCTTCGATCAGGGTATTCATGGCTGGCGAGCTGCTGTTTGAAGAAATCTTCGAGGCCGCGCGTCAGGTGACGCGCGGAGACGCCGTGCGGCGCGCCTTCCCGGTGGCCGAACGCGGCGAGGTCCTGCGGCGGGTAGAAACGCACCGTGAGCCGCCAGGGGCGCTCCGGCACATGGTACCAGCGGCTGCTCTTGAGCAGGGCCGGCGGCGAGCAATGGATCATCACCGGCAGGATCCCGCACTCGCCGCGCAGCGCCACGTGCGCGGCACCGCGGCGGAAACGCATCGGTTCGCCCGGCACCGAGCGCGTGCCCTCCGGGAACAGCAC
>DASYZF010000124.1:0-3060 GCA_035946515.1 Gammaproteobacteria bacterium
CCTTCCAGAGCCAGTTCGGCTGGCATATCGTGCAGGTGCTGGGACGCCGCCAGGGCGAGCTCTCGGACGAAGTGCGCAAGAACCAGGCCTACGAGGCCATCTACCAGCGCAAGTCGGAAGAGGTGATCGAGCACTGGTTGAGCCAGCTCAAGGACTCCGCGTTCATCGAGTACCACCTGGACCAGTGAAGGCACCCGCCATGGCCGCCGCCGCCCCGCGCATCGCGCTCAGCTCCGGCGAGCCGGCGGGGATCGGCCCGGACATCTGCATCCGCCTGGCGCAGACGGCGCATGGCGCCGATCTCGTGGTGTTCGCCGATCCGGGGCTCCTGGAAGCGCGCGCCAGGCAACTGGGCCTGCCTTTGACCCTGACTTCGGCCGGGGAAGTCGGCGCACCCCAGGCGGCCGGATCCCTGCGGATCCATCCCGTGAAGTTGCGCGCGGAGGTGCGGGCCGGCCGTCTCGATCCCCGCAACTCGGCCTACGTGATCGAGATGCTGGAACAGGCCACCGACGGCTGCCTCGCCGGCCGCTGCGGCGCCCTCGTCACGGCACCGGTGCACAAGGGCGTGATCAACGACGCCGGCATCCCCTTCACCGGCCACACCGAATTCCTCGCCGCGCGTTGCAGGAGCCCCGAACCCGTGATGATGCTGGCGACGGGCGGACTGCGCGTGGCCCTCGCCACCACCCACCTGCCGCTCAAGGACGTCCCGCCGGCGATCACCCGCCCGCACCTGGAGCGGATCCTCGCCACGCTCCACGCGGACCTGCAGAAGCGCTTCGGCATCCCCGCGCCCAAGGTGCTGGTGCTGGGCCTCAACCCCCACGCCGGCGAGGGCGGGCACCTGGGCACCGAGGAACGGGATGCGATCGCACCCGCTTGCGAGGCGATGCGCGCACGCGGCCTGCAGGTGATCGGCCCCGTCTCCGCCGACACCGCCTTCAGCCCCGCCCGGCTCGACGGCATCGACGTGGTGCTCGCCATGTATCACGACCAGGGTCTGCCGGTGCTGAAATACGCGGGCTTCGGCGCCGCGGTGAACGTCACCTTGGGGCTCCCCATCATCCGCACTTCCGTGGACCACGGCACGGCCCTGGAGCTCGCCGGCACGGGCCGGGCCGAGCACGGCAGCCTCGAGACGGCGCTGCAGACGGCTCTCCACATGCTGCGGCAAGGCTGATGCCGCACCGTCCGCGCAAACGCTTCGGTCAGCACTTCCTCCACGATCAGCGCATCATCGGCAAGATCCTCACCTGCATCGCGCCCCAACCCGGCGACACCCTGGTGGAGATCGGCCCCGGATTGGGCGCCATCACCCTCCCGCTGCTGGAACGGTGCGGGACCCTGACCGCCATCGAACTCGACCGGGATGTGATCCCGACGCTCGAAGCGGCCGCTGCAGGCAGAGGGCGGCTGCACATCATCCAGGCGGACGCGCTCAAGACCGGGCTGGCACCCCTGGCCCCGGCCGGCGGGAAGCTCAGGCTCGTGGGCAACCTGCCCTACAACATCTCCACGCCCCTGCTGTTCCATTTCCTGGAAGAGTCCGGCTGCATCCGGGACATGCATTTCATGCTGCAGAAGGAAGTGGTGGACCGCATGGCGGCCGGCCCCGGCGGCAAGGAGTACGGACGGCTCACGGTGATGCTGGCGGCCCACTGCAAGGTGGAGCGGCTCTTCAACATCGGCTCCGGCGCGTTCCGCCCCCCGCCGAAGGTGGAATCGAGCTTCGTCAGGCTGACCCCCTACGCCGTGGCGCCCTTCCCCATCGCCGATCGGGAGCGTTATGGCCGCGTCGTCACGGCCGCCTTCAGCCATCGCCGCAAGACCCTGCGCAACGCGCTCTCCGGCCTCGTGGACGAAGCCGCCATCCGCGCCGCCGGCATAGACCCCCAGGTCAGGCCCGAGATGCTTACGGCTGAAGAATATTCCCGGCTGGCATCCCACTGACCCGTCCCTGGTACCGGTTCCAGCCCGCTCGCCGCAGTGCGGCTTGCCCCTGTCGGGGCGCTCGCCGGGGCGAAGCATGCTTCGCCCAAGATGGCGGCTCGCCCTGAGACTCTAAGTGCCGGTGATTTCGCCAGGTTGAGCGGCTGAAAGGTAAAGTCGCCCGCCCGGTCCTATACTCAGGAGCGGGGCACTGGCACGGGAGGCATCCCATGAGCGGCTATAGCCATGTGTTGATCGCCGTGGACCTGAGCGGTGACAGCGATGCCGTGGTCCACCGGGGCCTGGAGGTGGCGCGCCGCTGCAACGCCCGCGTGACGGTCTTGCACGTGGTGGAGTTCATCCCCGTGGATCCGGCCGGGGAAGCCCTGCTCCCCCCGCCCATGGACCTGGAGAACGAGCTGCTGCAGGGCGCCAGACGCCGCCTCGAGGACCTGTGCGGCTCCCTCGACATCAGGGACCTGCCGCACCGGGTGGTGACGGGCGTCATCAAGACGGAACTGTTACGCACGGTCACGGAAGAGCATGTGGACCTCATCGTGCTCGGCAGCCATGAGCGTCACGGGCTGGCCCTGTTGCTGGGCTCCACCGAGAAATCCATCCTGCATCGCGCCAGCTGCGACGTGCTCGCCGTGAGGCTGCATTAAATTTCGCCCTTGAACCGTCCCTGGTGTGCCGACCGGGGCGGCCTTCCATGGCCGCCCGCTCGAAGCGGTGCTTCGAGCCCACGGCCAGAAGCGCGCGGGTTTCGCGTAAAATGGCGGCATGACGGCCCCCCCGCAATCCAACGATATCCGCGTGGACGTGGAGACGACCTTCGTCCCGGACCAGTCCGACCCGGACCAGAACCGCTTCGTGTTCTCCTACACCATCACCATCCGCAACCAGGGCGGGGTGCCGGCCAAGCTGCTCACCCGGCACTGGATCATCACGGATGCCAACGGCAAGGTGCAGGAGGTGCGCGGCGAAGGTGTGGTGGGCGAACAGCCCCATATCAAGCCGGGGGAAGGTTTCCGTTATTCCAGCGGCGCGGTGCTGGAGACCCCCGTGGGTTCCATGCAGGGCGCCTATCAGATGCGCAACGACCGCGGCGAGACCTTCGACGCACCC
>DASYZF010000125.1:0-1628 GCA_035946515.1 Gammaproteobacteria bacterium
AGAGGGTGATGTGCCAGCGCCGCCAGAAATCGGAGAAGCTGCGCGCCGCATAGGGGTAACGGAAGTTGTCCGGGAATTCGAACCCGAAGCAGAGCGCCAAGCCGATGGCGCAGAGGGAGTAGCCGCTGAAATCGAAGTAGATCTGTCCGGAGAATCCCAGCATGGCGGCCCAAGCGGTCGCGGCGTTATGGGACGCGGGGTTGCCGTACAACTCGTCCACCACCGGAGCGAATACGTAGTCGGCGAGCACCGCCTTGGAGAAGAGGCCGATGCATACCAGGGTGAGCCCCCATCCCAGCTGGTCACGGCTCGGCTGCCGCGGCTCCCGGATCTGGGGCAGGAGCTGCTTGGCACGCACGATGGGTCCGGCCACCAGGTGGGGGAAGAAGCTGACGAACAAGGCGTAATCCAGGTAGCCGGAGTCGCCTGCCACCTCGCGCCGGTACACGTCGATGGTGTAGGAGAGCGAAGCGAAGGTATAGAAGGAGATGCCGATGGGCAGCACGACGTCGAACGCCGGCGGGCTGTAGTGGACGCCCAGCATCGCCAGCAGGTGCCGGGTGTTGTCCAGCAGGAACCCGCTGTACTTGAAGAAGCCCAGCAGGCCGAGGTTGCTCGTGAGGCTCAGGACCAGAAGGCGCCTGCGCCGTATTTTGTCCTCGCTCTTCCAGATGAGCCGCGCCAGCCACCAATCGAGGCTGGTGGAGAACAGCAGGATGAGGGCGTAGGGCGGGTTCCAGGCGGCGTAGAAGAGGTAGCTGGCCGCGAGCAGCAGCAGTTTCTTGCGGCTCCAGCCCGGGATGAGCCGGTGCAGGGTGAAGACGATCAGGAAGAAGATCAGGAAGGTCAGGGAATTGAAGAGCATCCGATCCTCGTGACCGGCTTCAGAGCGTGGCGAGCCGGTTCGATTGCTCCTTCAGGCCCTGTAATGTCGTCTCGAAATCCTGCACCCGCTGCCGTTCTTTCTCCACCACCGCCGCGGGGGCATTCTGCACGAAATCCGGCTTATCGAGCTTGGCCCGGGCGCGCCCGATCTCGCCTTCGATACGGGCGATCTCCTTGCTGAGCCGCTCCCGTTCGGCCTTGAGGTCGATGAGCCCGGCCATGGGGATGAGCAAGCGCGCCTTGTCCAGCACTGCGGCGGAGGCGGGCGGCGGCTGTTCACCGGGTTCCAGCTTCTTTACCGATTCGAGCCTGGCCAGGAACCTCAGGTAAGGCTCGATGGTGGCCAGGGTGGGGATTGAGTGGCCCGGGTCCTCGATGAGCAGCGGCACCGCCCGGGAGGGGGCCACGCCCATCTGGCTCCTGATGCTGCGGATCTGCAGCACGGCGGCGCACAACCACTCGATGTCCGAGTTGCGGCTGCGGTCCGGCCGCACCAGGTCTTTCGACGCGGGGTAGGCCTGGCGCGACACGCTCTCGCCCTCGAGCGCGAGCTTCGGCGCCACCTGCTGCCAGAGCTCTTCGGTGATGAAGGGCGTGATGGGATGCAGGGCCCGCAGCAACCGCTCCAGCACGTAGAGCAGGGTATGGCGGGTGGAGTCGGCCACGGCCTGGTCCCCGCCGTTCAGGGCGGGCTTCGAGAGCTCCACGAACCAGTCGCAGAAGTCGTTCCAGGTGAACTCGTA
>DASYZF010000126.1:0-9522 GCA_035946515.1 Gammaproteobacteria bacterium
ACCGCCGTGTAAGACTCGCGGTGCCCCAGCATGTTGCGCGCAGCGGTCTGGCCCTGGCGCTGGGCCACGACCCAGTGCTCCACGCGGATGGCGGCGCCCGTGCGCCGGTCGGGCCAGCGGGCGATGTCTCCCGCCGCCCAGACGCCCGGAGCGCTGGTGGCGAGGTATTCGTCCACGCGCACACCCTTGTCCAGGACGAGCCCGGCCTGTTCGGCCAGGGCGGTGACGGGGCGCACGCCCACGCCGATCACCACCAGGTCCGCCGGAAGAGCGCTGCCGTCGCTCAAGACGGCGCGGTGGGCTTCTATGGAAGTGACCGTGCGACCCAGGTGGAAGACCACGCCCTTTTTCTCGTGCAGTCCGCGTATGAAGTCGCCGAGTTCCGCTCCCAGCACCCGCTCCAACGGGCGCGATTCCGGCCCCACCACGTGGACTTCGAGGCCCCGCGTGCGCAGTGAGGCCGCCGCCTCGAGGCCGATGAAGCTCGCGCCGATCACGAGCGCGCGCCCGGCGCCGGCTTCTATGCCCCGGACGATGCCCTCGCAGTCCGCCAGGGTACGGATGTAGTGGACGTGGGGCAGGTCGGCGCCGGGTGTCGGCAGGCGCACCGGCTCGGCGCCGGTGGCGAGCAGCAGCGCCCCATATTCGAAATCGCGCCCATCGGCGGTGCGCAGCACGCGTCTCGCCGTATCGAGCGCGGCGACGCGCGTGCCCGGCAGCAGGGTGATGTGCTGCTTCTCGTAGTGCGAGGCGGCGCGCACCGGCACCCATTCCTTGGGAGCGGTGCCGGCGAGGTAGTCCTTGGAGAGGTTGGGCCGGTCGGGCGGCAGGCCCGCCTCGGCGCTGATGAGGGTGACGGGGCCTTGGTAGCCGTGGAAGCGCAGGGCGGTGGCGGCGGCCTCGCCGGCGGCGCCGCCGCCCACGATCACCACCGAGGAGGGTGGCACGGCGCCGGCCGGCGCCGGTCGCGCGGAGTGGGTGACAGCGGCGAGCTTCTCCTTGACGATGAGCCTGTCGCCCTGGCGTTCCACCTTCCAGCGCGGCAGCGAACCCAAGCCCGGGGCACTCAGCACTTCGCCGGTCCTGAGGCTGAAACAGGCGTGATGCAAGGGGCAGCGCACCGTCTCGCCCACCACGAGACCCTGGTCCAGGGGCCCGTGGTAATGGGCGCAGACCGCGCCCACCGCCGTGAACTCCTGGCCGAGGCGCGAGAGCAGCACCGGATCCTTGCCCACGTGGCCCAGCAGGGGGTGTCCTTCCTGGAGCGTGGCGGCGGCGATGCCAGCAGAGAAATCCGGTCCGGAAACCTTGGCCATATAGCCCCCTTGGAAGCGCCGATCGGGCGACAGGTGCCCGGGGTGTGCGGCTACAGTCTAGCGCGGCAGCCGTTTCGGGGGCGTGCCATCCAGGCCGGCGCCGACTCCACCACCCGAGCGGGTCTCACTTGCTTCTTTTCGCGCCATCTCGAACGAAGTCGCGTGCTTCCCGGGCGAGATCGAGCCAGAGCCGCTCGTGGCCTTGCATCTCGAGCCATTCCTTCATGAGCCGGCCGTGGCCGGGATCGAAGTAAGTGCCCTTGCGCTCCATCACGAGCGCGGCCACCCGGTCCTTGGGCAGTTTCACCACGAAATGCCGCTTCGACGACATCATGGCGAAGAGCTTGCCGCCGGTCTTGAGGCCCCGAAAGCCGAACACGCGGCCCTCGTGGGGCGGGGTCACATCCCGTTCGCCGGTGAAGGCCTTCACCACCCGGGCGAAGTCCGGATGCAGGGTCTTGAGCGGGAGAGCTTTCGCGGCGGCGGGTTTCTTCCTTCTGGCGGGGCGCTTCTTTTTCATGGGGTACCCGGATCCATTGTTGCCTATGACAGCGGGATGCGGCGGTCTTTTGGACGGCGCCAAAATACCATGCCGGCTGTGGTGACGGGGGCTGCTGCTGCCGAAGACTGGGCCGGCCTAGCGGCCGGTGCGGCGTTTGAGTCTAGTCGTGCGTTTCCCGGTCTTCTTCTTGGACGGCGGTTTGCGCTTCTTGCCCGGCGTGTATGCCAGCACCGCCTGTTTGCCGTCGTAGGCCTTGTAGCGGGCGCGTACGTAATCCAGCGCTGCGTCCTCGTCCTGGATCGCAGGCACCTCATGGTGATGGCCGTTGCCGGCCTGGTCCGACACCGGCAGCCGGCCCGCGGAATCCACCAAGGCCTGCACCAGGTGGTTCACGCCCGCGGCTTTCTTCGGCGCGCCCTTGCTCGCTGGTACCGCGACGCCTTGCAAGGGGTCGTCGCTGCGCGCTTGGGCGAGGCTGAGCACGCCCTCGAAGCTGGGTGCGGTCTTGTCCCGGGCGGTCAGCGCTTGTAAGCCATAGCGCTTCTCCACCGTGGCGAGGATGGAGCTGTGGTCGAAGGGCGTGGCGCCCGAGGCACGGTAGACGGTACCGGCGGCGATGAGCGGCGACACCAGTACCGTGGGCACCCGCACCCCGAAGCGGGTGAAGTCGAAACCCAGTTCCCCCGGCGAGTTGTCCGGGGGCATGGCGCCTCCGGGCGGTGGGACATGGTCGTAGCAGCCGCCGTGTTCGTCGTAGGTGATGACGAGCAGCGTCTTCTGCCAGATGGGTGAGCCGTAAAGCGTGTAGTAGATGTCGTGCAGGAACTGCTCGCCCAGGGCCACATCGTAATTCGGATGCTGGCTGTTGCCCTTGGAGGACCATTCCGGTTCCAGGAATACGTAGCTGGCGAGCGTCCCTTGTTTCACCGCCTGCTGGAAATCCGTGAACTCGCCGAAGTTGCTGGCGGGAGCCGAGGCGATGTCGGCCACGGAGCCGCGGGTGAGGGGCGGGGCGTTGTAGCCATAGATGGCCCAGGTCTGCCCGGCCTTGGCGAGCGCGGTGTAGATGCTGGGTGCGTTGAACAGGCTGCGGCTCTTGTCGGAGACGAAGCCCTGGGAGGTGGCCATGGCCACGAAGGCGCGGTTGGGGAAAGTCTCGGTGGGTGCCGAGCTGTACCAGTGGTCGCAGACCGCGTAACCCTTGGCGAGGCCTGAGAGCACCGGCAGCATCTCGGGGGTGTACATGCCCATGATCTTCGCCGGCGTGGTGCCCGGCATCACCATGTTCTTCTGACCCGATTCCCAGTTCAGGGTGTAGGCGAAGTTGCTCACGAAGCCCTGGTTGGCGGGCGTGCCGGTGGGGTCCTGCACACGGCTGCCGAAGAGCTGGGAATTGGTGTTGATATAGCCTTCGCCCGGATTCGCGCCAGGCATGAAGTAGGGGTGCGGGTCCTTCGCCTGGATCTTGAAGACCGGCGCCGCCGGGCCCTTGCCCGAGGGGTTGCTCTCCTTGCCCGTGAGCCCCTCGAAGGGCTGGCCCCGGGGCGCGCCGCTGGGATACAGGAATCCCAGCATATGGTCGAAGGAGCGGTTCTCCAGCATCACCACCACGAAGTGCTCGATCTCCTGCAGCGGGGTGCTCATGAGCGTCTCCTCTTTACGGCCTTCTTCTTCTTTTTCTTCTTGTGCTGGGTGGGTGACGGCGCAGAGCCCGTGGGGGCGGGGCTCACGGGAGCGGCTTTGAAGGCTGCCAGCAGCGCCGCGCCGTCGGGGGAGCCCAAGCCCGTGCAGGCATCCCAGCCGGGTGTGGCGGCGAAGTCGCCGTTGTTCCCCTGGGTGATGTCGTTCAGGGCCGAGGCGTTTTGATAGAGCAGGGGGTTTATATAGCCCGCGGCGGAACCCCTGAGCGCATTGATGCGCGCCAAGAGTCCGGCCCAGAGCGGCGCCACGGCGCTGGTGCCGCCGATGATGGTGTCGCTGCCGTCCACCCGCACCGCATAACCCGTCTCCGGATCCGCGTCGCCGCAGACGTCGGGCACGCCGCGGTTCTCGAGTGCAGTGGTGTTGCCACCTTTCACCGTCTGCAGGCCCTGCTGCCAGGCAGGCAGGGGGAAGACGCTGCTCACGCCGCCGCCCCCGGCGCCACCTTGGGCGCCATCGTTCCAGACACTCTCGCTCGCGATGCCGCCCCCCGATGCCTGCAGGCGCGTCCCGCCGCAGCCCAGGGCATGGGGGCTCGAGGCGGGGAAGTCCACGTGGTCGGCGCCATCGGAGACGCCGTCGCTGGAACCGCCGTCGCCGGAGGCCACGCACACCGTCACGCCCATGCCGGCGGCGGCCTGGAAGGCCTCGTCCAGGGCGGTGATGGATTGCTGGGTCCACTGGGATTCGGCGCTGCCCCAGCTGATGGAGATCACCGAGGGGCGGTGCACGGTGTCATGCACGGCGCTCGTGACCGCATCCACGAAGCCGGCATCGGTATTGGGCGCGAAGTACACGGCGATGGCGGCGCCCGGCGCCACCGCGCCTGCCACCTCGATGTCCAGCATCACCTCGCCATCGGGTCCGTCGGCGCTGCCCGTGGGGCTGTTGCTGCCGTGGTCCACGGACACGGACGTCACCTGGGGCGCGGTCACCCCCACGCTTTTGAAGTAAGTAGCGAGATCTGCGGGTTTGTAGCCGCCGCCGAGCTCCACGATGGCGATGCATTCGCCTTTGCCGTCGCTCACCGGGAACTTGTAGAGGGAAGCGAGCTGCACGGGCGTGAAGGAGCCCTGCGCCGCGCGGGGCTGCACGCCGCCCTTGTGCAGGCGGAAATGGGGTTTCGCCTGGGGCCGGTTGTCCAACCCGAGCACCGCCTGCACCACGCCGCGCAGTTCGCCGGGCAGGTGCAGGGGACCGGTGCGGCCGCGGTAGGAACCCGCGTCATGCTCGTAGCGCCTGAGCTCCACCTTGAAAGCCTTGCTGAACTCAGCCACCGTGCCGGAGAGCGTCACCGTGCGCCGCGCCGCATGCTCCAGCACCACGGCGAGGCCGTGCTGGCGGGCGAAGTTCCTCACCCGGGCGAGGTCCTTGGGCTCAGCGCCGAAGCGGCGCGCGAACTCTTCCCGCTCCAGATGTCGCGCATAACGCGTCCCGGAGGCGAGCTGCCGCATGTGCGCCTTGAGTTCGCTCACGCCCCGATGACGCAGCAGCAGGCTGACTTCGAGCCGCTCCGCCGGATCCGCCTTGCCCACGGCGCGCGCGCCGGGGAGCGGCTGCCGTTCACTGCCTGCGAGTCTGCTCATGGTCATGATGTCTTCTCCCTGCGGGGTCCGCACGGTGCGAAAGAGAGATGTCCGGCACGCCGCGGGCCGCTCGCACGATGGGCAGAGGGGCGGGTGACGGGTTTACCTTCGGATACCCGGCGATCGTCCGTGATCGTTGCCTGCGATGGCATGGCGGCGGGAACGTCCGTATCTAGGTATAGCAGACGCAGCGTCGCGCACCGGCGTTAAGAAATTATGACAAACGGATGAAGCTCAGCTGTTGCGCGGACCCCGAATTCAGGCGGCGGATTTCTCCGCTTTCGTTTCCATATCGCGGCGCATGCGCGCCAAGAGGTCCACGGCGCCCACGGCGTAGCCGCTGATCCAGCGATCGTGCAGTTCGCGGATGGGGAGGGGGTTGAGATAGTTCCAGCGGTGCCGGCCCTCGCGTCTGACGATGATGAGTCCGGCCTGCTCCAGCACCCTCAAGTGCTGCATCACCGTGCAACGGTCGAGCTTGGGGAAGCGCAGGCAGAGCTCGCCCGTGGTGCGGGCTTTCTGCTTGAGCAGGTCGAGCATCTCTCGCCGGCGGCCGTCCGCCAGAGCCTTGAAGACGGTCGCGTCCTTCCGGTTCCTTGACATGTTATAAAATTATAACATATATTATCGGGCGTCAAGCGGAGGAACACCCATGGAACTCAAGTTCACGGTACAGACCAAGATCGGCAAACCGCTCGCCGAGGTCTTCGACGCGGTGTACAACCCGAAGAAGCTGAGTGGCTATTTCACCAGCGGCGGCTCCGACGGCCCCCTGGATCCGGGCAAGACCGTGCATTGGACTTTCCACGACGAACCCCATCCACCCATCACCGTGCCGGTGAAGGTGCAGAAGACCGAGAAGGACAGGCTCATCCTCTTCAGCTGGGCGGCGAGTGAAGGAAGGTACGACCTCAAGACCGGCGAGTTCCCGCACCCCGCGGGTTACGATTGCACGGTGGAGGTGAGTTTCGAGGCGCTGGGCCCGGCCGCCACGCTGGTGAAGATCAGCGAGGGCAGCTGGCGTGAGACCCAGGACGGCCTGCAGGGTTCCTACCAGAACTGCCAGGGCTGGATGCACATGGGCTGCTGCCTCAAGGCCTGGCTCGAGCACGGTATCGACCTGCGCAAGGGTTCTTTCTAGCCCGCCCCGACTCCTGCCGGCGGCGGTGGGCCGCCATATACTTGGTACCGAAGCTAGATCGTCTGGCGGTGGCCGCTGGGCTTCCAGGACGGGGAGATCACATCCGGCGTGGCGCTGCGGTTCAGCATGCGCGCCGGCATCAGGGTCCAGCGGCCGTACTTGGCGTTGATCCTGTCCATCACGGCATTGAGTTCCCCCTGTCTTTCGGGGGCGGCATCGAAGAGATCCTGCTGCTTGCCCTTGGGCGCGGGGTCGAGGGCCTGCACCGCCACCTGGTTCACGCCTTCCCCATGCCAGCGCCGCGCGAGCAGGTCCACGCAGAAGCGCTCGATGAGGTGGCCGTCGTCGGTGGGGAGAGGAGCGCGGTATTCGCCGCCGATCCACCCTGCATCCGTGCCGAGGCCCACGGCGAAGCTCAAGGCCTGCATGCCATGCTGGCGCATGCGCAGGGCGATGAGCTCCGCCATATGTTGCAGATAGCTGCGTAGCACTTCCGGGTCGCGGGTGTGGGGCGGCAGCACCTTGCTGGCGCTCATGTGCTTGGGCGCGGCCACCCGCGGCTCCACCTTGCTGGGGTCGAGGCCCTGGGCCATGAGCCAGATGCGCCGCCCCAGGTTGCCGAAGCGCCCCGCGAGCACGCTCACCGGGAGCTTCTGCATGTCACCGCAGGTGACGACACCGTGCTCCGCCAGGAAACCGCCGATGCCGCCCTTGATGCCGCTGAGCTCGGTGATGGGCACGGCGCGCAGGCGTTCCCGTGCTTCCCAGGGCGGGATCACCGTGAAGCCATCCGGCTTCCGGAGCTTGGCGGCGAACTTGGCCGTGGTCTTGTCGCCGCTCACGCCGATGCTGCAGAGGAGCCCCGTGGCCTCCCACACGATGCGCTTCGCCAGGCGGCCCATCTCTTCCGGCGTGCCGTGGATGTGCTGCACGCCGGTGACGTCCAGGAAGGCTTCGTCCACGGAGAACACCTCGAGGTCGGGGGTCACCGCGTCCAGCGCTTCCATGATGGCGGTGGACACCGCCGCGTAGTGCTTCGGGCGCGAGGCGCGCTTGATGATGCCGGGGCAGAGCTGCCGGGCGTCGCGGATGTGCATCCCGGTCTTGACGCCATGGGCCCGCGCCTCGTAGCTCGCGGTAATGATGGCGGCGCCCTGCTCGCCGTTGGTGACCGCCACCGGCTTGCCGCGCAGCTCCGGGAAGTCCCGCTGCTCGATGGACGCGAAGAACGCGTTCATGTCCACGAGGAGGATGGCGCGGGGCCAGGGCCGGGGCATGGGAAAGGGCTCCGAGGAGAGACTGTATATTTATACAGTCATCCAGGGAGCCCGTCAAAGCCGCGGTTTCAGCCTATGCAACGCTCAGAGCAGACCGGCGTAGCGGAACACCGCCATGCACAGCACCGCCAGGCCCAAGAGACCCGCCATGAGGCGCGCGGCCAGGGCCACACGCCCCTGCAGGGCCGCCATCTGCCGGTTCTTCTCGTCGGCGGCGAGATCCTTGGCGGCGAGCAGGGCCGCGAGCTTGCGGCCCGAGGGCATGCTGATGAAGAGCGCCACCAGGAAGGCCAGGATCGCGGCTATGGCGCCCACGCCGAGGACGATGCCGCTGGGGGAGTTGTCGTGAGGGTGGAGCGCAGCCATGAGGTAGAGGCCGGCGAGGATGGTGAGGATCGCGGCGACGCCGATGCGCATCCCCAGGGCTTTCATCACCGGGCCGAGCACGGGTCCGGCGCCGGGGTTACGCATGGCGGGGAGTAGCGTGCCGGCCGTCACGAATATGGAGCCGGCCCAGTACACGCCGGAGAGGATGTGGATGGCACGGGCGATCAGGATGAGCGTGGGGCTGAACATCGCGGTTCTCCTCGGGACGTTGAAATTAGATATACATACTGTATAATTAAATCATGGTTGTCAAGCCGGGCAAGAGAGCTTACCGGAGCGTGCGCCGGGCCGAGGCGGCGGACGAGACACGGGCGCGGATCCTCGCCGCGGCGCGCCGCCTGCTGCGTGGCGGCGGCAAGCGATCGCCGGCCTTCTCCCTGGAGGCGGTGGCCCAGCAGGCGGGCGTCACGCGCCTCACGGTCTACAACCAGTTCGAATCCAAGCTCGGGCTCCTCGAGGCGGTGTTCGACGACATGGCTCGGGAGAGCCGGCTCATGCAGGACATGCCGGCGGTGTTCGCGCTGCCGGATCCGCATGCGGCGCTGCGGCAGTTCGTCTCGGTCATGTGCCGCTTCTGGGACTTCCATCGCCGGGCGCTACCGCGCTTCGACGCCCTGACGCGGCTCGACGACGAGGTGGCCGCGACCCTGAAGGCCCGCAAGGAACGCCGGCGCGTCGTGCTCGCGACGCTGGTGAAGCGCCTGGGGCCGCGGCGGGATGCGGCCGAGCTCGTGGACCTGCTCTACGCGCTCACGGGTTTCGAGATGTTCGATGGGCTCTCGGTGCATGGACGGGACGCCGGGGTGGTGGAAGAGTTAATGCAAGCCACGGTGGCCGCCGCCGTGGCGCGTTATGTGAATGACGGGTGAGCTTTGGGTTATGTGACCCGGGCCGCGGTGCGGCCGGGGCGCTTTGCTAGTGTGGTCCGCGGATCTTGGACGTGCCCGGCCGGTCGGCCGGGGCAGAGGAGGTAGGGTCATGTCTCTCTTTGCACTCGTGTGGATGCTCATCATCGGCGCCGTCGCCGGCTGGCTCGCGGGGCTCGTCATGAAGGGCCGGGGCTTCGGGGTGCCCGGCAACATCGTGATTGGCATCCTGGGCGCCGTGGTGGGCGGCTTCCTGTTCCGCCTGCTCGGCATCGGGTTCTGGGGCCTGTTCGGCAGCCTGCTGGTGGCTTTCATCGGTGCCGTGGTGTTGCTGTTCGTGATCGGCCTCATCAAGAAAGCTTGAGGGCGAGGCCTCGGGGCGCTTGACGCCATCTATCTTTGGATATATCGTAAGACTGTATATCTTACGATAGCATTAAGGAAGCCCTATGCACCGCCATTTCCGCCGCCTCGCCGGACCCGAAGCCTACTTCTTCATGAGCCGCTACCGGGGCTTCGGCCATTTCTTCGGCGGCCACCGGGGCGAGGGTATGGGCGGTCGCGGGTTCCGCACCGGCCGCAAGCTCGCTTCCGGCGACCTGCAGCTCGTGATCCTGTCACTTCTGGCCGACAAGCCGCGTCATGGTTACGAGATCATCAAAGACGTGGAGGAGCGCTCCGGCGGCTTCTATAGCCCCAGCCCCGGCGTGGTGTATCCGGCCCTCACTTACCTGGAGGAGATCGAG
>DASYZF010000127.1:0-10238 GCA_035946515.1 Gammaproteobacteria bacterium
GCCGGCGTCGGTGCTCTTCCACAGCCCGTCGCCCGTGACCATGTCGCCCCGGGGGAAACCCTCGCCGGTGCCGGCGTAGACGGTGGCGTGGTCCGAGGCCGCCACCGCCAGGGCGCCGATGGCGCCCGTGTCCAGGCAGCAATCCGAGACGTTGTTCCAGCTATGGCCCGCGTCGGTGCTCTTCCACACGCCGCCGTCGGCGCCGCCGAAGTAGAAGGTGTGTCCGTCGCCGGGCACGCCGGTCACCGCCACGGAGCGCCCGCCGCGGAAAGGGCCCACGAGGCGCCATTGGAGCGCCTGCAGGGCCGGATCCGGGGGCGGCAGGGTATCCGCGCCGCAGGCCGGCGCCAGCAGCAAGGCGAAGCAGCATGCAGAGAGGAGGCGGGACAGGCTCACGAAGGCTCCCAGGCCCGGGTGGGCGGTGACTACTATTTTTATAGTAGTAAAGCCTGGGCGCCAGCGCAATCGGGGGCGGGGCTCAGGCGGCCCGGGGCGTGCCCTCTGGCAAGAGGAAGGCCGCCTTGGCGGCCGGGCTGAAGGCGAGGCCGGCGGGGTAGTAGCGCTCCAGGAGCGCCTGGGGATAGCCGAAGAGTTCCGGCTGGGCGTCGCGGAAGTCCTCCCAGCCGTGATCCGGATCCATGCCCTGCATGGCCGCGGCGATGAGCAGCATATAGAAGCAGGTGATGGTCTCGTTGTAGAGGCCCGTGGCGCCATGATGGGCGGCGAAGGCCTTGAGCAGGCTACGGAAGCGGAGCAGCGCCGGCAGCAGCGGCGCCTCGGCCAGCAGCAGCCAGGCGAGACGCACATGGTCCGCGTGCCGGAAGCCCTCCTTGGGGGTCTCGCCGGCGGTGAAGCGCTCGAGGAACGCCCGGTCTTCGCCCGCGATGCGCATCACTTCTCCTTCAACTGGTGGCTGTGCTCGGCGTCCAGGTCGAGGCCGTAGAGTTCCTTGAACTTGCCGATCTTCGCGATGGACGCACGGGAGAAGGGGGCCTTGCCCTCGAAGGCATGGAGCACGATGCCTTCCAGCAGGTCACCGAGGGTCAGGTCGTGGTCCTCGGCCACGGCCTTCAGCACTTTAAGCAGGCGTTTCTCGAGACGGATGCCGGTCTGCACCCGTTCGATCTGCGGGGAGGGTTTCATGGAGGGATCCTTTTTATGTACAAATGTATTTTACTACATTTGTAGTACCTGCGGCAAGCCGGCCGGCGGCCACGACGCCCGGGCTGTCCACGGGGGGGCGGCAAAAAGGGTCGTTAGCCTTATGTATAGTCGTGGCCCCCTGCCGGCTTGGGGTATATTCCATAATGCGGGAGCATCGAGTTCACATGTGTCAGGGGCTTTTTATGGCAAAATCCCCGCTCCCCCCAAGCCTAGTGATCATCCACGTGCAGCGATGAACCGTATGGCAACAGACCACGACGAACGCCGCAAGCATCCGCGTCTGCGCCGTGAAGAACGGGCCGTCATCCGCCAGCTCAACATCAGCGGCGAGGATGTGACGGTGTCCAAGTACTACTGCACCACCATCGACATCTCCCCCGGCGGCCTGCAGATCCAGACCAAGAAGCCCTTCCCCCTGGGCGAGCAGGTGGAGATCAGCATCAACCTCGAAGGCCAGAACGGCGCCTTCAACCTCTCCGGCGTGACCCGCTGGATCGCTCCCTCCAAGGGCGAGCCGGGCTACGTGCTCGGCATCGAGCTCATCAACAACAACAGCATCTCCGGCTGGAAGCGGATGTTCCACTGAGCATCCCGTTGCGGCTCACGCCGTAGCGTCCCGCTATAATCGCCCCGGTCGAATCCAACCATAACCGGGGAGGTCCCATGAAGTTCTTGGCGGATGATAGCGGCAAACTGGTGCTGCGCCTGCTCGTGGGCGGGCTGCTGATACTCCACGGCTTCCACAAGCTGGTGCACGGCCCGGGCGAGGTCTCAGGGATGCTCGCCGCCCACGGTGTGCCCGGCGTCTTCGGCTACGCCGTATACCTCGGCGAGGTGGTGGGCCCGGCCCTGGTGCTGTTGGGCGTCTACGCCCGCATCGGTGGGCTGCTGATCCTCGCCAACATGGTGGTGGCGGTGCTCGTGACCCGCGGCCTCAACATCTTCCACCTCAACGAGTTCGGGGGCCTCGGCGTCGAGCTCGAGACCTTCTTCGGCATCGGCGGCCTGTGCATCGCCATGCTGGGTGCCGGGGCTTACAGCGCCGGGGGCGCCAGCGGCAAGTGGAATTGAAGCCGGTTGCCTGAAAGACGCAAGACCAAGACGCCCGGGCCCTCCCGGGCGTCCTGCCATATACGGCTGGTTTTCTAACGCACCCCCACGTCGCCGCGCACGCTGTCCATGAGCTTGGCGCTGTCGTAAGCCACTCCATCCTTGAACACGTACTGCACCTTGTGCAGGTCCGCGGGACTCTTCATGGGGTCGCCGTCGATCACGATGAGGTCGGCGCGCTTGCCCACGGCGATGCTGCCGCAGTCCTTGTCTATACCGAGGAAGCGGGCACCGTTCAGGGTCGAGACCTCTACCGCCTGAGGCACCGTGAGGCCAGCTTCCACCAAGAGTTCCACTTCGCGGGCGTTGGAGTAGCCCGGTACCACGCCGCCGTTGCCGGTGGGGTCGATGCCGTCCACCAGGAGGCCGCCGGCATCGAAATAGGCTTTCTCGAAAGCCATGCCGTGCTTGAAGGCCTGTACCGCGTCCTGGGAGTTCGCTTGGGCGGTGCGGGCGTAGGCCCGGAGGTAGTTGCTGCGGGCCTGCAGGGACATGAGGTCCAGCACCGCATCGGGCAGCACCGGCCGGCCCGGGGTCGAGGCCTCGAACACCGGCAGGGTGGAGGTCAGCGCCACGTGGTGCTGCAGCAGGACGTGCAGCAGCGCCTCGGCCTTGGGGCCCGCCGGATCCAGCTCCGCCAGGGATTTCTGCACCGTGGCGTAGGGCGGGCACTGGTCGGGCTTCTTGTCCGCCACGAAGTCGCTGGCCACGAAGATGCCGTGCTCCAGGTCATCGATGCCGAGTTCCGCCGCTTCCTGGTAAGTCACCGAACACAGGTGGCCCGTGACCCGCGCCCCGTGCTTGTGGGCGTAGTCGATCACCGCGGCCAGGGTCTTCCGCGGGATGGTGGTGTAGGTCTTGAAGTCCCGCGCGCCGAGCGCGATCCAGTGGCGCACGATCTCCACCGCCACGGCCGGGTCGCCGGAATCGGGCACCTGCATGATGGGGAAGTCGGGGCTCGCGCCCGTGAGATAAGGTCCCACGAAGTAGATCCGCGGACCCACCGCGTGGCCGGAATCTATCCATTGCTTGATGCCGAGGTCGGCATAGGGGTTGATGCTGCCGCCGGTGCGCATCGTGGTGACCCCGCCCGCGAGATACAGGCGCGGGAAGCTGTAAGGCATGTTGGCGTAGGTGAGGGCGCCGGTGGGGTAGAAGAGATGCTCGTGCAGCATCACGTAACCCGGCAGCACCGTCTTGCCGGCCAGCGGCACCTGCTGAGTGCCGGCAGGGAGAGCCACGCTGCCGTCCGGCCCCAGCGCCGCGATGCGCCCGTCCTTGATGAGCAGCGTCATGCCGCCACGGGGTGCGGCGCCGGTCCCGTCGATGAGCGTGGCCCCGGTGAGCGCCAGCACCGGTGCCTTGTAGGCCACGAAGGGGTCGGGCGCGGTCCCCGGCGGCAGGTAGGCAGCGGCGCCGGCGGCACCAGTGAACAGCAGGGCTAACAGCATGGGGTAGAGGCGCATGACGGGCTCCTGGGCGGGCGGACCGTCAGGGACTTTAGCAGAACAGCTGCGGGCTCAGGGCCGGCCGGTGTCCGGCTGCCGGTCGGCGGAGCGGTGTCCGTAGCGGATGAAGGGGCCGCAAGGGTGGTCGAGGCTGGCGGCCGCCCGCTTGTACTCGATCAGGGTGCCCTTATGCCCCTTGGGGCAGCTCACGAAGTCCTCGTCCTTGAGCCGGTAGAACACCCGCGCCGGGACATCCACCCGGCAGGGTGGGGTGCACAGATGGCAGTAGACCGCGGCATCGTGGAGCATGATGCGGTGTTGGAGGCGTCCGTCGTATCCCATCTGCAGCATCCGGTGTTCTTCTGGTTCAGATGATGGGGTGAGTCTATTGTCCGGCCCGCGCCGGGGAAGTCGGACGACGCCTACACGTGCTGTAAGCAGGCGCGTACGGCGACCGGACCCGGATATATCGGCGAGGCGAGATGATTTTCTTGCCGGGGCTTAAGGAGTATTCTTCTCCCCAGGGTGCCGGACCGGCGCCCTTTTTGCCGGCGGAGGTGGGGCATGAATACCGTGATCATGGACGTGGACGTTCACATGACCTGCCCCGGCTGCGGCAAGGCCATGACGCAGAAGCTCCGCTGGTTGGAAGGCAACGCCGAGTTCAAGTGCCCCGGCTGCGGCAAGGCGATCGGCAAGTACGCCGATCAGGTCTTGCGGGTACGGCACGAACTGATCCATCTCGATGAGGCCGAGAAGGCCGCCAAGAAGTTCAGCATCAACCTCTGATCGGTCGCATCACGTCCGGATTTTCCCTCCCCCCGCTCTAGGGTTTTCCCTGAGCCGGATTCCGGCTTTGCCTGATGGGCATCCCCTGCCCGCAGTGATTTCATGGTCCCCAGCCCCAAGGAATGCCTGGGCTGGCAAAGCCCCGCAAGGAAGCGACCATGAAACCCGGAACGAACGTAAATCGTGCCCTGCCCATCGCCCTCCTGGTCATGGCGGGACTCGCCGGTTGTGGCGGCGGCACATCCGCCACCGCCCCGTCGACGACCCCCGCCGCGACTCAGACCCCGGCTCCGGGCCGGCAAGCGTTCACGCTCTCCGTCATCCCGGCCTCGCCCACCAAGGTGAGCATGTCCTGGCAAGGGTCCGCCGCCGACGGTGACAGCTACCAGGTCTATCGCAACGGTGAGCTGGATACCGCCGCCGCCACCGACGCCGGGGGGGCGGCGGACGAAGGGCTCCTGCCCGGCACCCAGTACTGCTACCAAGTGACCGCGGTGAACTCCACCGGGGCCGGCACGGTCAGCAGCAACCAGAGCTGCGTCACCACCAGCTCACTGGCAGGTTGGAACATAGAGCGGGTCAACACCGCCCCTCCCCTGTCGCTGGCGCTCGACGCCCAGGGCCGGCAGCGCCTCGCGTTCTGCGGCGCCAGCGGCGTCTTCTACCAGGCGCAACAGGCGGATTCGAGCTGGAGCACGGTGCAGGTGGACCCGGACGCGCACTGCTTCGCCGCACAGCTCGCGGTGGGCGGCGACGGCTCGAACCACATCGTGTATCTGGACGAGAACACCGATACCCTGCGCTACGCCACCGACGTCTCCGGCAGCTGGAACGTCAGCGGCATCGACGGTGCCGCGGGGGCGGAATTCTACCAGCTGGCGCTGGACAGCGGCGACCACGTGCATCTGGCCTACCTGCTGTTCACCGGCCAGGCCGGGGATTGCTTCCGGCTCGTCTACATGACCAACGCCTCGGGATCATGGCAGAGCACGGTGGTGGCCGACGGCCAGGTGTATCCGGCCATCGCCGTGGACGGCGCCGGCTTCGCCCATATCGCCTACGTGAGCGATACCGCCGTGGGCGGCTCCTATCCGGTGCACTACCTGAACGACGTGAGCGGTGCATGGACCGACAGCACCGTGGCCGAGAGCGCCGATCCGAAGACGCTGGTGGCGATCGCGGTGGATGCCGCCGGCCATGCCCAGCTCGTATACAAGTCGCAGGTGCAGCTCGAGTACGCGAGCGACGCCAGCGGGGCCTGGCGGACCTCCACGGTGGACAGCTTCAACGCCAGCGGTCCCGAGGACGACAGCAGCGGTGCCTATGACGTCTCGATCGCCCTGGACGGCGCCGGCCAGCCACACCTCAGTTACGAGGATACGAATGGCAACCTCAAGTATGCGGCGCCGGGGCTGAATGGCTGGACCACGACGTATGTGGACGTCGAAGGGACGCAGAACGAGATCAGGATGGATCCGGCCGGCCGCGCCCACATCGCCTATGGCAACGCCGAGAACCTGTATTCGAAGCTGGCCGTGAGTCCCTAGTCAGCCGCCAAGGAGCGGATGGCTGACGTTGCGCCGGGCGTGTCGGCCCGGCGCTTTTCTATGCTTTCAGGGGTCCTTCACCTTCACGTAGCTGCGTTCGCCCGTGGCCGCGTCGTAGTAGACCTCGACGAGTTCCCGGCTGACCGGGTCCACGAAGCGCTCACCGGTGGGCACGCCCTTGGCGGCCCCGGCCGCGTGCAGCCATTTGTAGCGCCAGCGCTCGAACAGCGTCGCGAAGGTCAGCAGACCGCCGAACACCAGCGCCGCTACGGCATCCGCCGGCCGCACCCAGAGCAGCAGGGCTCCGCAGCCGAGGATCAGCAGCGCCAGCAGCAGCACGAGGGTGCGCAGCATTCAGGCCTTCTCCAGCACCACCGCCGTGCCGTAGGCCACGATCTCGCTCATCACCTGCCCGATCTCGGAGGAGTCGAAGCGCATCATGATGATGGCGTTGGCGCCCATGGTGCCCGCGTTCTGCACCATGCGGTCCACCGCGTGGCGCCGGGCCTCCTCCAGGAGCTCGGTGTACTCGGTGATCTCGCCGCCCACGATGGAGCGCAAGCCCGCGAGGATGTTGCCGGTGAGGCCGCGGCTGCGCACCACCACCCCAAACACCTGCCCCTTGGTCTCCTTCACCCGGTATCCGGCGACGTTCTCGGTCGTGACCACGATCATGGACGTTCTCCCTGTGGACCGGCGGCGCCGGCCTGCGGTTCATTAGATTGCAGCGTCCGGCCGGTTTTCAAGCCTCCGATGCCTCCGCCGGCCGGGCGGTCCCGGCCTTGGCGCCCTTGGCCGCCCCGAAGTACATGATGATGCACACCGCGGCCACGATGATGGCGCCGGCGAGCAGGATGCGGGCGTCCAGCGTCTCGCCCGCCAGGGCCCAGCCCAGGATCACGGCGATCACCGGGTTCACGAAGGCGTAGGTGGAGGCGCGTGCCGGCGTGGTGACCTTGAGCAGCCACACGTAGGCAGAGAAGCCCAGCAGCGAGCCGAAGATGGTCAGGTACACGAGAGCCAGGACCGACTTGAGCGTGATGCCGTCCAGGTGCAGCGCCACGCCCTCGCCGGTGGCGAGGCCCACGATCCACAGCAGCGCACCGCCGGCCATCATCTCCATGGCGATGCCGAGGAAGGTGGAGGCGGGCAGGTGCGCACGCGGTGCGTACAGCGAGCCCACCGCCCAGGAGAAGCTGGCCGCGAGCAGGAACCCCACCCCGAGGGGGTCCGCGTGACCGGCGCTCTTGCCCGGCAGCACCAGGATGGCGAGGCCGACGATGCCGAGGACGAGGCCCGCGATCACCGAGAGCCTGGGCGCCGTGCGTCGCTCCACGGCGTTCAAGAGCACCATCCAGAACGGCACCGCCGCCACGATGAGCGCGGCGATGCCGGAGGGCACGGTCTGCTCGGCGATGGACACGAGGCCGTTGCCGCCGAGCAGGAGGAGCCCTCCCAGGAGCGCGGCGCTGCGCCAATGGTTGAACGTGGGCCGCGCTGCGCCCCGCAGCCGCACCAGGGCGTAGAGGATGCAGCCGGCGGCGAAGAAGCGGGTGCCGGCCATGAGCAGGGGCGGGATGGACGCCACGGCGAAGCGGATGCCGAGGTAGGTGGAGCCCCAGAGGATGTAGACGGCGGCGAAGCCGAGCGCGATGCGGGCGGGCGAGGCGTGGCTCTGAGAGGCGGACATGGAGTTCCTTCGCTGGGGTCAGTGGTCGTGTTCGACGCCGAAACGGACCTTGAGTTCCCGCTTGCCGGCGGCGGTGAGTTTGAGCGCCCGGCTGTCCAGGTCCTTCACCAGCCAGCGGCGTTTCAGCGCCACCTGCAGCAGCGCGGCGCCGAGCGCGCCGGCGAGATGCGGGCGGCGTTCGCTCCAGTCGAGGCAGGCGCAGGCGAAGCGGCGCCGCTGGGAGCGGGCGCTGTCGACATCCACGCCGGCCGCGGCGAACACGCCGGCGCCCTTGCCGGTGAGCTCGTAGTCGCCGCCCTGGTCGGCATCCTCCACCAGCCAGGCTTGCTCCAGGAAGCGCTGGTTGAGGGAGACCGCCACGGCGCCCGCCATGTGGTCGTAGCAGGTGCGCGCGGCACGCAGGCGCGGCGGTGTGTTGGGCACGAACTCGCCGCGGGATTTGCCCGCCAGCACCGTGAGCGCCTCCAGGGCCGCGGCCACGTTGGCGTTCTCCAGGCTGTAGTAGCGGTAGCGGCCCTGGGTGGTGACCTTCACCAGCTGCTGCTCCAGGAGACGGGACAGGTGCACGCTGGCCGTGGAAGGGCTCACTTCCGCCACCACCGCGAGCTCGGTGCTGGTGCGGGCGTGCCCGTCCATCAGGCAGTAGAGCATGCGGGTGCGCGCCGGCTCGGCGATGGCGGCGGCGATGGCGGACACCGGCGGGCTGGCGGACGGGACATTCATATTTTTATCGTAAGCGAAGTATCGAAAGATGACAAGCCGGACACTCCTGCCTGCCGCGTGCGCCCTCGGGCGCAGCGTCGTCGGGTCCCGAGGAGCCGCCCATGAAAGTGACTTGCATCATCCGTTACGAGATCGATCCCTTCCAGAGGGACGCGTTCCGGGAATACGCGGAGAATTGGGGACGCATCATCCCGCGCTGCGGCGGGCACCTCGTCGGCTACTTCCTGCCCTACCAGGGCACCAACAACGTGGCCTGGGGGCTCATCGCCTTCGACAGCCTCGCCGCCTACGAGGCCTACCAGGCCCAGCTCCGGGCCGACCCGGAGGGGCGCAGCAACTTCGCCATGGCCCAGGACAGGCGCTTCATCCTGCGGGAGGAGCGCAGCTTCGTGGAGACCGTGGGCGCGGCCTTCGGGATCCCGGCGCAGTGAGCCTCCACCCGCCGGGAGCGCCGACGCAGGCCGAGAAGGCGGAGCGGTTCCGGGCGCTGCACCGGCGGGCCGGGGCATTCATCATCCCCAACCCCTGGGACAGGGGCATGGCACGGCTGCTCGCGCATCTCGGCTTCGAGGCGCTCGCCACCACGAGCGCCGGTCACGCGTTCTCCGCCGGACGCCCAGACAACGCCGTGCCGCGGGAGGCCATGCTCGCGCACGTGGGCAGCATCGCCGCCGCCACGCCGCTCCCGGTGAGCGCCGACCTCGAACACGGCTACGGTGACGCACCCGCGACCGTGGCCGAGACGATACGCTTCGCGGCCGGCCTGGGCGCGGTCGGGGGCTCCATCGAGGATTCCACCGGCCGCCCCGAGCAGCCGCTCTACGACATCGGGCAGGCGGCGGAGCGCATCCACGCCGCCGCCGAAGCGGCCCGCAAGCTGGCCTTCCCCTTCACGCTCACGGCGCGCGCCGAGAACCATCTCGTGGGCCGGCCCGACCTCAAGGACACCCTGCGCCGCCTGCAGGCCTACCAGGAAGCGGGGGCGGACGTGCTCTACGCCCCCGGCCTCGCGAGCCGCGAGGACATCGCCGCGGTGGTGAGCTCGGTGGACCGGCCGGTGAACGTGGTGATGGGCCTGCAGGGGGTGCGCCTCGGGCTCGCCGAACTCTCGGCCCTGGGGGTGAGGCGCATCAGCGTCGGCAGCGCGCTCGCCCGGGCGGCGTTCGGCGCCTTCCTGCGCGCGGCGGAGGAGATGCGCACGCAGGGCAGCTTCGGCTTCGCGGAAGAGGCAGCGCCTTACCGCGACCTCAACTCCCTGTTCAGGACCCTGGACGGCACGCCATGAAGAAGATCGGGCTCGTGGGCGGCATCGCCTGGCCTTCCACCGTGGATTATTACGCCGGCCTCTGCCGCCTGGCGCAAGCCGCCCACGTCCTGCCGGAGATGAGCATCGAATCCCTGGACCACGGACGGGCCGTGGCCTATCTGGGTCGCGACGGAGATGCGGCTTCTTGGGCCAGGTTCGAGGCCTACCACCATGAAGCTTTGCTGCGCCTGGAGCGGAGCGGCGCCGAGGTGGCCGCCATCGCCAGCAATACTTCCCACATCCGTTTCCCGGAGATCACGGCGGGCATCCGCATCCCGGTCATCAACATCTTCGATGCCCTGGCCGCGGAATGTGCACGGCGGGGCGAGGAAGAGGTGCTGATATTGGGCACCGCCGCCACCATGGCTTCGACACGCCTGCCCGCGGTATTCGCATCCCGGGGCATAAGGGCCGCGGGCCCCGAGGATGAAGCGCTGCGGGCCCTCACCGTGCAGCTGAGC
>DASYZF010000128.1:0-2127 GCA_035946515.1 Gammaproteobacteria bacterium
ACTCATCGTGGTCGGCGGCCTCTTGCTCTCCATCCATCCAAGCGCGGGTCGGCTGCGCTTGAGGCTCGTGCTGCTCATGCTCGCCTGCGCCTTCGTCATGGCCGTGAGTTCGGTGATCTTCAAGGCCTTCGCGGTGCACGATGAGTTCTGGAGCACCACCTTCTGGATGTACGCCGGCGAGGCCCTGTACGGTTTCTGGCTGTTGGCCCTGCCGGGGCCCCGCCGCCAGTTCATGGCCTTGCTCGGCCGCCACACTGGCGCCGTGATATCGGTGAATGCGGCCAACGAGGTGATCAACCTCGTCGGCAGCCTGGGGATGCGCTACGCACTGCTGCTCGCGCCGCTCAGCCTGGTTCAGGCCATCGCCAGCACCACCACGCTGTTCGTGTTCCTCTTCGGGGTGCTGCTCTCGCTGTTCCTGCCGGGCCTTGGCCGGGAGGATCTCTCGGCGCGCAACCTGGCCCAGAAGGGACTGTCTACACTGCTGATTGCGGGCGGGATCTATCTCGTCAATGCTTGAGCCGGGTCACTTCGCAGCCGCGTCCGCCTGCATCAGGCCGAAGGTGTTGCCCTCGGTGTCCTTGCAGTAGGCCAACCAGCCGATGCCGGCCACCGCCATGCGCGGGATCGCGAGCTGCCCACCGCTGGTGGTGACCTTCATGAGGTAGATCTCCAGGTCAGGCACGGCGATGGTGCAGACGTAGGCGGTGATGCCTACCCCCTCGAAGGCCACGTCGCGGTGCAAGAGGCCGCCGTCGATGCCCGGCTGGTTGGATTCCCCGGTCCTCACCACCCAGTAGTCGGTGATGCCGTTGGGGAATTTCACGAACTCCCAGCCGAACACCGAGGTGTAGAAACCGATGGCCCGCTCCGGCTCGTCGGCATGGATCTCGAAGTGGATGACGCGTGGCATTCGAACCCCCGGACGCCAAGGATACCGGCCTCCTGCTGCCCTGAAGGGCAGTCAGAGACGCATCCATAATGTCGCGTACTTTTTACTAAAAGTCAATAAAACTTGACATCTTGTAAAGCGAGCTATACATTCGCCGCCCATGAAGACTTTACCCCGCCTCTCCCCAGAAACAGCCAAACAGCACTACCGGGTCCAGCTCATGGCCGGCATGAGCCTCTATGTGGTGGCCATTCTCACCTGCGCCCACTACCTCAAGTCCACGCCGCCCGGGCCCCTCAAGGTCACCCTGGCGGTGCTGCCCACCCTGCCCGTGATCTGGATCATGTGGTCGCTGGCCGTATACCTGAAGCGGGCTGATGAGCTGGAGCGCCGCGTCCATACCGAAGCCCTGTCCATCGCCGCCGGCGCCGTGGCCCTCTTCACCCTGGTCTACGGCTTCATGGAGGAGTTCGCCGCCTTCCCCCATGTGGCGGCCTGGTGGTACTTCGTGGCCTTGGACATGGTCTGGGGTGCTTCCTGCTGTGTGCTTTGGCACCGCTACCAGTGAAGAACCGCATCCACGTGCTGCGCGCCGAGAAGCGCTGGACCCAGGCGGAGCTGGCCGAGCGTCTCAACGTCTCGCGCCAGACCATCAACGCCCTGGAAGCGGAGAAGTACGACCCGAGCCTGCCGCTCGCGTTCAGCATCGCGCGCCTCTTCGGCCGGCCCCTGGAGGAAATCTTCTTCTACGCGGAGAACGAAGGCTCCGGCCGGGAGACCTGAGGGCCGCCATACGCAGCCGCCGCTCCGTGATTCTCTGTTGGATCGGTCTCGCCATCCTGGGAGCGGGTCCCTCGCGCCCGCCGTGCCCCGGGTCTGCATCCGCGCACACCGGTTGAAGCAGGTCCCATAAAGCGCTTGGTTTTGGGTCTGCTAGACCAAAATCATCTGGATTATGCAAAATCAGCCGCCGGACGGTGGTAATCCTGCGACGAACTGCATGAGTCGAGCCCGGGGGCTATGGCACCCTGGCCTGTCCGGGGTGAGCCCCGCCGACGGATGCCTGCATGGCTTGGCAGCTGTTTCCGGATGACGCCAAACAGACCCTGCGACTCAAGCGCTTCTTCATGGCGGCGCTGTCCTATGTCATCTGGATCAGCATCAGCTTCTACTGCTACTGGCTCGGCTTCATCGACGTCTCGGTGCACATCCTGGTCCTCGCCGTCTCCCTGGCG
>DASYZF010000129.1:0-1669 GCA_035946515.1 Gammaproteobacteria bacterium
GCCCCGCTCCAGCACCCGGGCGAGGTTCGGGTCGCCGCCGTTCACCACGATGAGGCCGTTGCCCGGGATGCTGCGCACCAGGTAATGGAACTGGTTCTCGATGCTGGCGAGGTCCGGGAAGATGTCCGCGTGGTCGTATTCGAGGTTGTTGAGCACCGCGGTGCGCGGCCGGTAGTGCAGGAACTTGGAGCCCTTGTCGAAGAAGGCGGTATCGTACTCGTCCGCCTCCACCACGAAGTGCCTGCCCTTCCCCAAGCGCGCCGAGACGCCGAAGTCCGGCGCCACGCCGCCGATGAGGAAGCCGGGCTGCAGGCCTGCCTGCTCCAGGATCCAGGCGAGCATGGAGGTGGTGGTGGTCTTGCCGTGGGTGCCGGCGACGGCGATCACATGCCGGTCCTTGAGCAGGTTCTCGTAGAGCCACTGGGGACCTGACTGATAGGGCAGCCCGCGGGCAAGCATGGCCTCCACCGCGGGGTTGCCGCGGCTGAGGGCGTTGCCCACCACCACCACGTCGGGCGCCGGTTCCAGGTGCTCCGCCTTATAACCCTCGTGGAGCGTTATCCCCAGGGCCTCGAGCTGGGTGCTCATGGGGGGATAGACCCCGGCATCGGAGCCGGCGACCTCGTGGCCCAGGGACTTGGCCAGGGCGGCGACGCCGCCCATGAAGGTCCCGCAGATCCCCAATATATGGATGCGCATGCTCATCCCGGGAACAGGCCTATGAAGACCACGGTGCTGGCGAAAGTGTACACGGCGGCGACGATGAGGCTGAACGCGAGACCGATGTCCAGGGCATAGCGGAGCACCTGGGCCATGACCGCCATGCTCCAGGCGATGAGCAGGCAGGTGAGCACGAACCAGAATTCCTGGGCCCAATCCGCCTTGGAGAGGAAGGCGCCCAGGTTCACGGGCGTGGCCAGGAGGTTCAGGATCACGCCGGCGCCGAACCAGGCGGCGAGGCTCTGGCGCAGGCGGGGAAGGTTGAACTTGGCCGCGAGCACGAGCACGAAGTAGAGCACCTGCAGGCCGAAATCGAAGGCGGTCTCCTCGGCGATCGCCGTGGCGCCCAGACCCTGGGCCAGGAAACTGACGGCGTCGGAGAGGAGATACACGGCGACGACGAGCGTGAGCGGGACCCACTCGCGCGGGAACGCCTGGGGGCCGCTGCGCAACGTGAACACGTCCCAGGAGGCGCGCGCGATGGCTTTCACTGAAGGGGTAACCTTGCTATGGTGTCGCCATCATACCGCGCAGCCTGCCCCCTCCTCGAGCATCCATGTCCGCTGAATACCGATATATAGACACGCCCGCCGGGCTGGCGGAACTCTGCTCCCTGCTCAAGGGGAAACCGTGGATCGCCGTGGACACGGAGTTCATGCGCGAACGCACCTATTATCCCGAGCTCTGCCTGGTGCAGGTGGCCACGGACGAGGTGGCGGCCTGCATCGACCCCCTCGCCCTGTCCTCGCTGGAGCCGCTGCTGGCAGTGCTGTTGGATGAGCACACCGTGAAAGTGCTGCACGCGGCCCGCCAGGACCTGGAGATCTTCTACCATCTGGCCGGGCGGGTGCCGCAGCCGGTGTTCGACACCCAGGTGGCGGCGCGCTTCCTCGGGCTCCCCGACCAGGCGGGTTACGCCGCCGTGGTGCAGTCCTTGCTCGGCATCACC
>DASYZF010000130.1:0-2313 GCA_035946515.1 Gammaproteobacteria bacterium
AGCAGCGCGGCGCGCTCGTCCTCGGGGCAGGCCACCTGGTATTCCTTGTCGAGCAGGCGGACGGTGACGCGGGCGGCTTCCTCGCTCATGCGCTCTCCTCCAGGGATTTCAAGCGGGAGATCATGGCCTCGACGCGGCCGCGCACCTCATCGTTCTTGGCGAGGAGGTTGGCGCGTTCGGCGGTGAGGGATTCGAGGCGCTCGCGCAGGGTCTGGTTGTCCCCGTCGAGCTTGCCGACCCTGGAGACCAGTTCCTGCACGCGGGCCTCGAGCCGCTTCAGTTCCTGGTCCAAGAGGGCACGGGCTTTTTCGCTGCTCATGGGTCGCGAGCATATTCTGTAGAATCTGAAAAATCCATCCCCGGATTTTTCAGACCCACGGCGAGTCCGGTACGCGACCCGGACTCGCCTTCGACGAATCAAGCGCTTGCGCGCTCGATTCGCGTGCGGTGCATCCCTGCACCGCAGAAGCCCTGCAAGGCAGGGCTTCCGGGCCGTGCTTGATGCCGGTCAACGCGCTTTCGGGGGTGTAGGATATGTCACAGCCTAAAAATTCCAGCCAGCCATGCCCGCCACCTCGTTCTCGGACTTAAAGGAAATTCTCAACAGTGCGGGCGCGGTCTGCGGTGCCGCGGAATGCCACGGCACGGTGTGCGGCGTGCTCTGTGCCGGAGCCGACGAGGGCGGGGCCTGGCTCAGCCATCTCCTGGACGAGGCCGCGGGCGGCGAGGCGGGCCTCGCGGCCGGCCGCCGTGCGCTCGTGGAGCTGCTCGACACGAGCCGCTCGTCGTTGCAGTCGGGGACGTTGGAGTTCGCGCCGCTGCTGCCGGACGATGAGACCGGGCTCGCGGAGCGCACCGCGGCGCTCGGCGAGTGGTGCCAGGGTTTCCTCTACGGCATGGGGCTCGCCGGCGAGCGCCTGCAGCTCGAGGCGCTGCCCGACGAGGCCGGGGAGGTGCTGCGCGACATGGGCCAGATCGCCCAGGCGGGTTTCGAGGGCGACGCGGACGACGACGCGGACGAGGCCGCCTACGCCGAGATCGTGGAATACGTGCGGGTGGGCGTGCAGCTCCTCTACGAGGAGTTGCAACCGGCCGCCATGCAGCCTGCCGGGACTCTGCACTGATGCAGCAGCAGGAGTTCGCCAAGCGCCGCCGGGAGCTGATGCGCATGCTGGGCGCGGACGCCATCGCCATCGTGCCCGCCGCCCGGGAGAAGATCCGCAACCGCGACAGCCACTACCCGTTCCGCCAGGACTCCGACTTCCACTACCTCACGGGCTTCCCGGAGCCGGACGCGGTGGCGGTGCTGGTGCCTGGGCGCGAGCAGGCGGAATACATCCTCTTCTGCCGCGACCGGGATCCGCTCATGGAGACCTGGAACGGCCGGCGCGCCGGACCCGACGGCGCCACCCGCAGCTACGGTGCCGACGACGCCTTCCCGGTGGGGGACATGGACGACATCCTGCCCGGCTTGATGGAGCACCGCTCCCGGCTCTTCTACACCATGGGCACCTACCCCGAGTTCGACAAGCAGGTGATCGGCTGGGTGAACCAGCTGCGCGGCCAGTCCCGGGTCGGCATCCAGCCACCCCAGGAGTTCGTGTCCCTGGATCACCTGCTGCACGACATGCGGCTCTACAAGACCAAGGCGGAGACCGCAGCCATGCGCGCGGCGGCGGCGGTGTCCGTCACCGCCCACGAGCGCGCCATGCGCGTCTGCCGCCCGGGCATGAACGAAGCGGAGCTGGAGGCGGAGTTCCTGCACGAGTTTCGCCGCCACGGCGGCACTTCGGCCTACAACCCCATCGTGGGCGGCGGCGAGAACGGCTGCATCCTGCACTACAACGAGAACAACCGTCTGCTGAAGGACGGCGACCTGGTGCTCATCGACGCCGCCTGCGAACTCGACTGCTACGCTTCGGACATCACCCGCACCTTTCCGGTGAACGGGCGCTATAGCCCGGAGCAGCGCGCGATCTACGACATCGTGCTCAAGGCCCAGCTCGCGGCCATCGACCAGGCCCGCGCCGGCAACCATTGGAACGCGCCCCACGAGGAGGCGGTGAAGGTGATCACCGCGGGCCTGGTGAAGCTCGGCCTGCTCAAGGGCTCGGTGCCGAAACTCATCAAGGACGAGGCCTACAAGGCCTACTACATGCACCGCACCGGCCACTGGCTGGGGCTCGACGTGCACGACGTGGGCGACTACCGGGTGGGCGAGGAGTGGCGCGAGCTGGAGCCGGGCATGGTGCTGACGGTGGAGCCGGGCATCTACATCGCCCCCGGCACCAAGGGCGCGCCCAAGCGTTTCCA